>JABWAJ010000615.1 GCA_013361075.1 Saprospiraceae bacterium
CATTCGGGCTGCCCTGAAAAATGGCGGCTTTCAACTGGTAGACCTCATAAACGATGAAAAAAATGCCGAGTACCTCATTCGCACCGGCAACAAGGCATTTCAGCTGACTTTGCCGGGCGAAACACGACCCGTTTTTCGTCGCGTTCCGGATCTGAAAGAAGAAAAAGCCAAAATCTTTTTAACCGATGTTGAAACCATCGCCCGCTCCCGCAACCTGATCGCGCTGTCCAACCCGCGTACCACCATCAGAGACGAAGAGTTTGAGGTGGAGCTCTACCGCATTACCACTCCCGGTGCCGATGCAGATGATGCACCCAAAGAACTGGCAGACTGGAAAAAACCGGCAATTTTTCGCTACGAACAGAACGCAGGTACCTGGAAACAGCCCTATTTTCAATTGAAAATCAAGAACAAAACCAACCGGACACTGTATGTAAGTGGATTGTATGTCGAAGATACCGGAGGGATCACCAATAAATTTTTGGCAAAAGAAGAACTGGCACCGGGTACAGAAGCGTGGTTTATTGACAATTATCAGGGTACACAGTACAAGTCTATTCCCCTGGAAGTCAAAGATGGTTACCACGCGTGGGGCATTACTGAGGTGACTGAATACATCAAGCTTTTCATCAGCACAGATCCAACACTGAATACAGACCGCTACAACCAGGATGGCCTGCCGCTCGATGTTCCACCAGGTTTCCAAAGCAAAAGGGCCGGAAGGACTGAGCAATCGCATCCAGCTGTGCCAGACTGGACAACAAAGGACATCGCTTTGACCATTGTGCGGCCGCTGGAGCAAACCAAGCTCATTCCCGGTCGGGCAATCACTTTGCTGGATGCGGTGACTATCGAAGCACCGGAAGGGGTAGAAGCACAGATTTCTTTGGCCTCTGCACCGGAAGCTGCACGCGGAATGGAAATCAGCGGGGTGTCTCCTGACAGATCACCAGAACGCATCTGGGGGGCTCAAAAAGAGACCCAACCCTACGCTTTTTCACAGGGCAACAACCTGTCGCCTGCGCCGAGCGTACTGGAACTTCGGGGTGTCACCGGCAAAAACATCCTCTCGGCTGACAAACCGCTCAAAGTGAACCTTGGGCAACCGCTTGGGGCAGACGAATTTGTCGCGCCTCTGGCATTCGACGAAAAAACTGGGTTGTATTACCTTGTTGGCATGTCGGATTCCTCCGGTGTGGTGAAAATTGAGACACTGCCGGAAGAAAGCCCTTCCGGTACGCGTAGTTTGGGCGGATCCATCAAAATTTTCTTTTTCAAGGTCGTTTTGTCCAAACTCGGGTTTGAATACAAACACCCCCAACTATCCATGGCGGCGTTTAAGGCCTCTGATACGGAAGACTACGATTATGTTACCGATGTTGCCAAAATCAAGGCTGCGGTGGACAAAGCCAGCAACATCGTTTTGTTCATGCACGGCATCATCGGCGATACCCTGGACATGGCAAAGTGCATGCGCCGGGCAAAACTACAGACGACGAATGCACTCCTGGATAAAAAGTTTGACCTGACCCTGACTTTTGATTATGAAAACCTGAAAACAGAGATCAACGAAACCGCTGTTGAGTTCAAGAAAAGATTGGAAGCAGTAGGCCTGAAAGCCGGTCATGGCAAACAACTGACCATCATTGCCCATTCTATGGGTGGATTGGTGTCGCGCTGGTTCATTGAAAAAGAAGGAGGCAACCAGGTGGTTACGCACCTGATTCAGGTAGGTACCCCCAACGCTGGTTCTGCATGGTCGGATGTTTACGAGTTGGCCAGCGTGTTGTTGTCAAGAGCTGTAAACGGCGCTGTGTTTTTAAAACCATACATCCTGCCGCTTTCGCTACTGGGTAAATTGGCAGGTAATTTATTCATCACGTTACAACAAATGGACCCGGACGGGGCATTCCTGAAAAAGTTAAATGACGGCGCAGATCCCGGCATTCGCTACACCATCGTAGCCGGCAATACGCAGCTCATTCCTTCCAAAAATGAGCAGAACCAAACCAGCATGTTGAAAAAACTGATTGCCCGGTTTAAGTCGCGTGGCCATTACGATGCGCTCGACGTCCTTTTGTTCAAGGAAGCCAATGACATTGCTGTAGCTACGACGAGCATTGTAGGGATCCCCGGCAAAGAAAAACGCACCTACCCACCTAAAGAAATTACGGTTGGTTGCGACCACATCAGTTACTTCTGTGACCCGGAAGGCTTGAAGGGGATTGGCAAGGCCGTAGAGGGGTAGGGGTTGGCTTTTAAGGAGACGTTTTATGTTGTTGGTTGTTCGTTGTTGGTTGTTCGTTGTTGGTTGTTCGTTGTTGGTTGTTCGTTGTTCGTTAGCTTCGACTCCACTCAGCCGGCAGCTCAGCGAACAACCTCGTTTCGATTTCGTTCAACCAAGAACAAGCAACAAATGGATCAAAATCAAAGATTTCTCCGTGTTTCCGATATTCCGGCAAAGGAAATCGTAAAAGGGTTTTTCGGGCGTATGATTCACGCTGAAAGCGTCACCATTGCACATTTTTTTATTGAAAAAGGCAGTGTGCTTCCGGAACACCATCATATTCATGAACAGGTCACGAATGTGCTGGAAGGCGAACTGGAATTGACCGTGGGTGGGGAAACGCATGTCTGCAAAGCTGGGGAAGTAGTAGTCATTCCATCTAATGTACCGCATTCCGGAAGGGCGCTCACCGATTGCCGGGTGCTGGATGTGTTCCAGCCGGTCAGGGAGGACTATCGGTGAATAAATACTTGTTTATTTTCAGGCTTAGTTACTTACAGATCATACCTTTTCAGTGAGTAAGTGGCTCATTTTAAGAAAAATATTCCAACAAACTACTACCTTTCTTCCGCCAAATCGTTTTTTACCAACTTACATCCAAAACATTCATGAATACCAACGAACAAAACAACTTTAAGCCTTATGTGTCGTCCAACCTGACGCTGCCGGAACTGACACTAAAATCCATCCTGCTGGGAGCCCTGGCAGGCATCATTTTTGGAGCGGCTACCGTTTATTTGGCCCTTAAAGCGGGTTTGACGGTTTCTGCTTCCATTCCGATTGCGGTACTGGCAATTTCCTTAGGCCGCCGGTTTTTCAAGACCAACATCCTCGAAAACAACATCATACAAACCGCTGGCTCGGCAGGCGAATCGATTGCTGCCGGGGTCGTCTTCACCTTGCCGGGATTTCTGTTTCTGTCTGGCGGCAGCGACGGCAAAAGCATCGGCGAGGATTAT
>JABWAJ010000616.1 GCA_013361075.1 Saprospiraceae bacterium
AAAGCAACCACGTCGTACGCCTCGAATGGACGCCCCGCGAATTGTACGAACTGGTCAACCGCCGCATCGCCTCGGCGCTGGCCCTGCCCGAAAAAGACACGCCGAACGCCTGGCATCTCCTGTTCCCCTTCGACGTAGCCAACGGACGCGTGCGGGAAGTGAAAGAAGATTCCTTCCTCTATGTGGTCCGGCATTCGTTGTGGAACCCGCGCGAAATCCACATGTACCTCAAGGCCCTGTTTACCGAAATGGAAAGACGCCCCGCCGACGAAGAGCTGTTCCGGCGCGTGGTGCGGGCTGAAACGGAAAATATTATCCGCCGCGAGTTTATCGGCCAGTTTATCGGCGAGTTTCACGGCTTGCAAAAGGTGCTGAACAAACTCGGCAACGTGCAATTGCGTTCGGTTTTACCCTACGAAGAACTCTGCGATAAACTGGGCGGGCTCGAACTGTTCGACGATTGCCGGACGCCCGATCAGATTGCCGTGCGTCTGTTTCACATGGGTGTGGTGGGCGTGCGGGCCAGCGCCCGGCGTACCGACGGAAACCTGCCCGTCGTCACGCAACAAAAGCAGGATGTGGCGTACCTGTTTTGTTTCAATTGCGATGAAAACGACCCTTTCTCCCCCGGCTGCGACGTGTGTATCCACCCCATGTTTTTCGAATACCTCAACGTGCGGCACGAAGAGCCCTATGTGGTCAATCAGCTGACCTGGGAGATGTTTCGTTGAAAAACCGCAGACGCCGGCGGTGTTGAAAGCCTTCCAGCAGGTCGGAATACCGCATGCGGGCATGACCGTCAGCGCAAACCACCTGCGTCACACTCACTGTACATACGCGGCCGCCCCGGTTCATGACAAAATCGTTTTCGGGGTCGCCCACAATCAAAACGCAGTCTTCGTTGCAGACCAAATACGATTTGGAAGGTTTGCTGTCAACCTGGAAACTGCCGGCGTTGACCGGTTGGCCTTCGGTATAAAAATGTGTGGTTTTTTCCTGCCCATCAATCAGGTAATATTGCCGGACGCAACCCTGTAAAACAAAACAGCAAATGCTGGCAACCTGACCTTCCCGGAGGAGTATTTTACCTTTTTTATAAAACTTGACGGTGATCAGCTCAAAAATCGTCTGTATTTCGGCATCGCTGAGTGGACCAATCTGAGACATGTAATCCAGGAGTACCTGCTCATGCCTGGAAAATTTGCGGCGGGGAGTTGTTGCAACTCCCGGAGTGCGAACTTGATCTACCATAACGTTGGTTTGCTTTTTTACCAGCTCCTGTGAAAAGTAGTAAAATTGGACAACGCCGGAATATGGGCGCTTTTTTTTTCGACAGAGCGCTGATTTCCTGCGAAAAAGAGCAGGGTAGGGGTTATATGCTCTTCACCCTCAACAACCCTCCAAGTTTGTAAAACGCCTTTTTCCACTCTTCATCCGGAAAAGTTAAGGCGTTGTTTTGAAATTCTTTAAGTAAGTGAAAATAGCTGTTCTGGCTTTTCCAGAAATCAAGACGAATCTGAGCTTCTTCCAGCACTTCAAGCGTAGCGATCACCGATTGCAATTTCTGAACCGGGGTTGTAAAGGTATCTAAACTACGGATTTCATGAAAAATACGCTCTTCTACTTTTAGCAGGAAATCTGGATATGGCCTAAGCGGAATGCTCCACTTACGAAACTCTCCAACCAATCGTTTCAACTCACGGATGTTGAGGTTGCCGTTTTCAAAAAGCCGCCGCAAGTCGGCATAAAGGATGAATTGCATTGCGCTTTTGTAAGCATCCGGGATAGGGATGTTGTTTTGCGCAAGGATGCTCATCAGCTGGTAATTGTCGTTGTAAATCTCCCGGAAATCACTTTCTACCTGCCGGAGACTGTTGGCTGTAATATCGCGCAGGATTTTTTGTTTTTCGTCCCTGAACAGGTGGCTAACCGAGTACTTTTCAGGCCCAAAGTATTCCTGCATGATGCCGATGACCTGGCTTAGGTCCGGTGTTTGAAAAGCACGGCTGATTTTCGAAGTCATGTCGTCGAATGCATCCCGGCTCATGTTCACAGAAATATTGCCGATGATGTTGTGCTGGCCAAGGTACAGCGCTGCGAAACTGAACTGCTTTTCTGAATACGTAATTTTGGACTGCACCGTTGTGCGGCCCAGTGCAAGTTTCAGGGTACCGGCTTCTAAGCGTTCAAAAACTTCGCTCGTGGAAACGTAGTTGAACATTTCCCACCGCTCGGGGTATTCTTCAAACAGGGAAGAGGCGGCATAGTGCATGCCTACGCGCTCCAGGTCGACCCTGGCAGGCATCACAGATTGCCGGTAGCTGATTGCCCCATTGGCATGCACATTGCTGGGTGCTGCTTCGAGGAGCTTGATGAATTTAGGATGGAGGTCAACTTCTGCCACCTGACGCGCATAGTAAATGGCGCGGTTGGCATATTGCAAAATCTGGTTGGTTTCGAGCCCGGAAATTTCATCAAAAAACCATCCACAACTTGTAAACATAAGCACGGCATGCCGCTGCATTTCGAGCAGGCGCATCAACTGAATCTGCTGTGCAATACTCAGGGCCTGGTTGGTGTGTTCCGCCAGAAAAGCAGCTACCCGGTCGTCGGTTCGGTTAAGGAGCACATCAATATAGGCATTCCGGGCTTTCCAGGGATCTTTCAGCAGTTTGGACCCTTCTTTTTCGTAAATCCCGGCCAGTTCGTCGCGCAGCCAGTTCAGCGTTTGCCGCAAAGGCCCCCGCCATGCCTGATTCCAACCTGGGTGCCCACCGCTGTTGCAGCCGCAGTCGGATTGCCACCGCTCCACGCCGTGTACGCAACTCCAGGAGCTGTTTTCGTGGATTTTAGCTTCGTACTTCGGTGGAAACAAGGCCAGGTATTGCCCGTAATTGGTAAGGGTGGCGATGTTTTTTTCTTCGATAAAATCGAGGCAATCCGCTAAGGCCATTTCTCCGTGCCGGTGGTGGTGGCCATAGCTTTCACCATCTGTGGCAATGTGGGCCAACTGGGGGATATCGCTATCATCAAGGCTTTCTGCAATCCGTTTGGCAAATTGCCGGCCACTATTGAGCAATCCTTCAAAAGCCACTGCCTGCGAAACACCCGGGTGATAAAAAAAGATGGAAATGGACTTTCCGGAAGGCAGTTTGCAAAGATAAGGCCTGCGTGGATCTACCGCCTGATGGGGTATTTCTGTCCATTGCTCGTCTCCGATCCGGCGCACTGCTTTGGCCT
>JABWAJ010000052.1 GCA_013361075.1 Saprospiraceae bacterium
TTGAGCGGTGTCCAGCTTTCGGGGGCATAGCCCAGCAACTTGAATTCCAGTGGGTACTGTTCTGGCTCAAGCGCATCTACCCATGCATTAACTCCGGCCGTGTAGGCCTCAATAAGGGCCATTTCACCGGGTGTTTTTTTCCAGGATTCCAGCGCGCGCTCGGCGGCAAAGACGAGGCCTTTCCGGCGCTGAAGCAGGTCTCGTTTCAGAGGGCGTTCGCCCAGGATTTCAGACAACCTGCCACTCACTGAGCGCGTAGCAATGTCCATTTGCCAAAGGCGGTTTTGCGCAGTGACGTAGCCTTGTGCAAAAGCAGCACTGACTTCGCTTTCCGCGAAAATGTGAGGCACCATGCGGTCGTCGAATGCAATGGTAACGCTTTGGCCCTCAAAAGGAAGTTCAAGCGATTGATTTTCCATCGAACCCACTGCTTCCGCATTCTGCCAAAAGCCTTTTGCCGGATCAAAAAAGGAACCGATTGCCGGTAAGGGTGCCCCGAAAGGATGGAACCAATTGCTCACAAGGCCGACAACAAGGGTGAGGATAAGTGCAATCCCCGCTTTTGTCCGCGGGGATTTGTTCCTGAATGCAAATTTAGATAGCGTCACTTTTATGCTTTTTTTCGAGGGCAAAAAGGTACGCATAAAATGTCAAATGTTAAGAGAAAGCCTGTATATTTGCCTTATTCCAAAAAAGTAGTTTTTGTGTTTATTTGTTTGGGTTAGAAGCCCTTGCTTTTTCAAGCAAGGGTTTTTTATTTTAGAAGCAGCGTTTTAACGAGTTGATCAGGCCGGATTACACCTGGAAAACCCGAAGGTACTCATACGCGAATGCGCTTTTCGGGAAGTGTTTTCAGGTGCTCTGCACCGTCCACTTCAATGTCAAGATCGTTCAAATCGCTGAAGCGCAATCTGCATTCGAGGTGAAGCATCAAAAACTCATCTGCTTCACTTACTAAAATGAGGACGTCATGGATAACGCCGTCTTTTTCCCGGATGAGCAGGTTCACTTTTTCGTCGCCTTCAGTAACCCGGACAAGGTCTTCAAAACGATCAGCTTTTACGTTTTCCATCAACCGGTTAAAATCTTCCCGTGTTGGTTGTTCCCCGTTTTCAAGGATCAGGAGTTGTAGTTTGCTGATTTTTTTCAACAATTTTTTTGCAGGCTCTTCTTCAACTGCGCCGGCAGCCAGCCGGATCAGGAAGCCCTGCATGCGCAAATCCGTAGCATTGGGTGAATGGTCGTATCGTTTGAAAAAATCCCGGATCGGATCTTTCTGGGCAACAGAAATATTGCTGAACGCAAATGCGAGTATGGCGATGATGAATGCCTTTTTCATGGTTGTGTGTTTTTTTTTGACGGTGAATGGTGGATGGGATCCTCTGCTTTCTGCTTTCCTCAAAATCAATCCTCTTTTTTATAGTCGCTTTTTCCTGCGGACTTCGCCAGTTTGGTTACTTTACTCAGGTTGATTTTACCGACAAAGCTGATCAGTACAAACTCATCGTCGTGCGACAAAAGCAGCAACTCGTCAATGGTTTCCCCATTGCTGCCTTTTGCCAGAAATTCGAGATTATCGCCGTCTTTTTCCTTCACGGTCATCAGGACCTCGTATTCCGAAGTATTGATTTTTGATTTAAATTCTTTGTAAAATTTGTCGGGAGTAGTCTCAGTACTCAAAATCCTGAGCGATTTGATGTCCTTTGCGATGTCTTTGAGCACGACGCCTTCCGGGTCGCCATTGACGTCCAGTTCTTCAATGTTGGCGTCTCCAAACATCTGGAACATTTTCGGGCTAATGAAAACCACGGAAAACCGTTCATCTTCCACATATTGGGAAAAATACTTGTCAATGGCATTGTCCTGTGCAAAAAGTGTTGAAGACAAGCCGGTTGTGATTAAAATAACAGTCAGAAAATTTCTCATAATTGAAAATTTGATGGTTTGAAAATTTGCAACTACTTATCCAATAGTTCACAATAGTTGTTTTTTCCGGTATCCTCCGAATCATTCTTCCCGCTTTCTGAGCCTTCGGATCTCAGAGTCAACCGTTTCTGCTGCCATTGTTGCCCCCCGGTTCATTCCGTTGGATACTTTCAGCAGCGCAGCGCGGGTGATTTTAATGGCTTCTTCGGGCGTTTTGGGTTCGTATTTCGACCAATCAATGGTTGCTACAGGGGCTGCTGATTCCTGAACCGTCCCGATTTCCCGGTATACTAAAGCGCCTGCCAGCAAAACCAGCAGAAAAATAGCTGCGGCCGCGGCCATGCGAATGGAAACCAGCCGGAACCGCCGCGCCGGAGGCGTCAGTTGAGTAGGCATCCGGTTTTCAAAATCTGAGGGCAATACGCGGGCCTGTTCGGCTTCAAAAAACCGGAACATAGGAGCATAAGCTTTCAACCCATCCTCTACTGAATCCTCCTCGCGGAAATAGGCCTTTAGCAGCTTTTCTTCTTCCAGTGTGGTTTCGCCTGCAAAATATTTTTCGATCAGCTTTTTATAATCCATGTTTTTCTGTTTGGAGGTATAAAGTCCGGACCTGGTTCCGGGCGCGGAATAAGTTGACTTTTACCTGGTTCATAGGCATTTCCAGCATGTCGGCAATTTCCTGGTAGCTCAATTCTTCAATATCGCGAAGGTGCATCACTATGCGTTGTTTTTCAGGCAGCTGCTGCATGATTTTGGTCAAATGGGCCATTGTATCCGAATGTTCGGCCATGGCCAAAGGTGACGGCGCATCGGTTGATATCCCACGCATGGAAGGCTCTTCAAGGTTTCCTTGCTGGTGGCGGCTGCGTATTTTATCAATGGCGTGGTTTTTCGTCAGTTTCATGCACCACGCTTCAACATTCCGCAGTGTTGGCCATACCTCCTGTTGTTTCCAGGCTTTTACCAAAACCTCCTGCACCACATCCTGCGCCTCTGCGTCATCAGCCATGATGCGCAGGGCGAGCCGGTAGAGTTTGTCTTTAACCGGCATGATCTGTTGTTTGAAGTAGGTTAAGCTCATTTCTTTGGCACGACGATTGCAAGGAAAAGAATGTTACAGGTTCTCTGAAAGTTTTTTTTTTTCAAACCTGAAAAAAGTTTGGCACGGTTTTAGTAATACACAATACAACTACACCAAATTATTTTTTTTCAAAAATCATTTCTTAATCATTATCAATTTTTTGTCTATGAAAACGTCAATTTTTTCGCTTGCTTTCGTTACACTCTTTACAGGCGCTGTAAACGCTCAGGAACTTGCTACCAGCAGCAGCGCTCCGTTTGCGCTGGCTTCGTACAAAGCGGGCTCCGATCAGGCACAACTTCCATGCAATGCCGACTACGCGCCAAAAAAAATCGAAATGGGGCTTCCTTTAACCGACTGTGAGTTTGATACAGCACCCAAATATGCCAGTAAAGACGGTTCGCTGGAAAAAGACCTCGTTGCAGAAGTGCGCAAGCAATCCAAATTCAGCGATTACGAAATGGCCCTGGAATACATGCCGCATTCAGCAATTCTGGTTTCCAACACGTCGCCGATGCAGGACAAACAAGGCTTCCTGGTTAGCATGGTCATCAACAAAAAAGGACAAGCTGCTAAGGTGAAAGTATACGGACAGGGACACCTTGCCGGGCTGGTAGAAGCCACTTTGAAAACTACAATGTGGGAACCTGCTGAGTTTGAGGGTGTTCAGGTAGATAGCAAAGTTTGGTATGGCGTTACCCTTCAATCGCGTACCCAGGTAGCTGTAGCTCCTTTTAATCCATAATCCACAGGCTTTCGGGCCGGCTACAAAAACGACAAAAGCGCGCTCACTGCTGTGGCACGCTTTTGTCGTTTTACTGCGAATTGGGCTGAAACCTAAACGTCTTCTTCAACTTCTGCGTTCAGATCCCGCTCCAGTTCTTCCATAAAAACGTAGTCGATGCTTTCCGCAACGGTAGGAATGATCGTAAGGACGCTGTCTAACCGCGAAATCTCAATCAGTTTTTTCACACTCGGATGTGCGATACCGGTCAGTACAAACATACCCAGCTCTTTCCAAAGCCGATTAGCGGTGAGAATGGCGCTAAGGCCGGATGAATCTACATATTTTACAAAGGAAAGATCAAGAATCAGATTCACGATACCCTCATTGGCAAAAATAACAAACTCGGATTTCAGGTTGGGAGCAAGGAGGGAGTTCAGGTTTTCTTCTTCCAGCCGAAATACAGCGTACTTCTCCTGCTTGTCAATCGAATATTTCATTATTCAGCTTTTTTTTTTCGTTTCTGCGTCACTCAATGACTAACAGCAATTCTGCAATGAATTGCAAAAGTATCAAATCTGTACAAGTAAGGATAACGTAATGTGCAGAAAGTTATTGAACACAACCTATACTTACTGGCGAAGACTTTTTGGCAACAGGCGATACACCTGAGGCAGGTTCGCTGCGAGGAATGGGCGGGCTTGCCTGCGGAAAGCACGGTGCCACGCAAAAGCACTCATGACGCGGGTCGCTTTACCGATATATTCCACTGTGGCGACGACGTATCGTTCCCAGTACTTTCTAAGTGTTTCAATGTGCACCACCATCCAAATGAAAAATGCCTCAAACAAAAGTGCGCCGATCAGGCATTGCAAAGGCGTCAGGCTGTGTTTCCAGAAGTAGGATAACCCGATGCCAAATACGGCACCATAAAGCATGATGTAATGTACGGTATAAACTGTCAGCGTTTCACTTCCGATTTTTAAAACCAGTGAAGGCATGCGTTTCCACAATGGCGTGATGTACATAATGATCGCCGCGACAATGACGGCATGGCCAAGTTCGATAAAGAGGTAGTTGTAGTTGCCAAGCATTTGAAAGTTGTCCCAACCAGTGAAAACATGCAGCAACTTAAACCATTTGGTGGAGTAAAAATGCAGCATAAGCCCTCCTCCGATCATCGCTGCCGGAAACCAGCCGGTAAAAGCAATCGCCGGTCGTTTGTGCAAATAATAGCCCAGAACTCCCCCCAGCAAAGAATAGCCAATCCAGGGAACAACGGTGAACACCGAAAAGCTTTTCATGAAATATGCCGCAATGGGAAGGGGCAGCCAGGACCAATCAGCAGCTTCCACATCGGGGCTGATGAAAAAGACCATCAGTCCCGTAAAGATCAGCAATCGGGGAAGCGGCACCAAACTAACGGTGTGCAGGGCATAAACCCCAATCAGCGACAACAAGGCTAAGCCCATGCAGTGCAGCACATCTACCGCAAACATCGAGTGGAAATGCTCGATTTTGAAGTAATCGAAATAAACCAGCGCATTGATGTTGAACCGAAGCAAATATGCCAGCCCGATGAGCATGAATGCCCGCCGAATGCCTTTTTTGACGCGTTCATTTTTTTGGAGTGACCTGCCGTCTTTCAACAACAAAAAGGTAAAAATCAAACCAGCTGAAAAGAAAAAAATGGGTGCAGTCATCCCCCGGAAAAAAGACCAGAAGGCAAAAACCGGGTTGTTGTAATCGCGATAGGAGTCGGCAAGCAGGGTGTCTGTAAAATGCCCCTGTAGCATCATCAAAACAGCATAGGCCCGCAGAACATCTATGAAAAGAATCCGCGGCAGCTTAGCGGTGGATTGAGTGGATTCGATGGCTGATGTATTTTTGTTAATCTTTATCGGTTAACTCTAAGACGAAAAACCGGCGCAAAGTTACATAAAAACGATGATTGCTGCACGAAAGTTGTCTGATTTAATTGCCTGATTGCTAAGCTTGGGGAAACATCTTGCTTTCATTTTTTTGCTTTTTCCGCATACCAGGCAAGCGATATTTTGCAAGAAGCGTTTAATGCCATATAGCAGGGGGATTTTTTCTGCCGTCTCCTTTTTTTCGTCTTTTTTATTTGCCAGCTTCTTTATCTTTCCGTTCTTATTTTTTCAATAAAATTTGCATCAAATGATGAGAATTATTTTTTCAACTTTGCTGGCAGGCTTTGTGTTTTGTGCCTGTCAGCAGGAAAAACCCGACGCTGCCCTTAACTACCCGCTTATGGAAGTGCAATATCCGGAAACAAAAACCGTCGACCAAACGGATGACTATCACGGCACCAGTGTAGCCGATCCCTACCGCTGGCTGGAAGCAGACACGGCGGCCGATGTAGGCCAGTGGGTGAAAACGCAGAACACGGTTTCCTTTGGATACCTTGAAAAGATCCCGTTCCGAAAACAAATTCAGGACCGCCTTACCGAACTGGTCAATTACCCTCGCTATTCCTCACCTTTCCAGGCTGGAGAATATTACTTCTTTTACAAAAACGACGGGTTGCAAAACCAATCCGTCATTTATATCCAGAAAGGATTGAATGGGAAACCGGAGGTTTTCATCGACCCGAATAAAATGTCGAAAGAAGGTACAACCGCCATCAACATCATCGGTATTTCCGACGACGACAAATACCTCGCTTACTCCAGGCAGGAAGCCGGTTCCGACTGGGCTGAAATACATGCGATGGAAATTGCCACCAAAAGAAAACTTCCGGATGTACTGAAATGGGTGAAATTTTCGGGTGCCGAATGGCACAAAGACGGCTTTTTCTACAGCCGCTACCCCGCACCCCCTCCCGGTTCAGAACTTTCGGGCAACAACCAATACCATTCGGTCTATTACCACAAACTTGGCGACGACCAGTCGAAAGACAAACTTGTGTATGAAGACCGGAAAAATCCCAACATGTACCACAACTGTTCGATCACGGAAGATAACAAATACATCATCCTCTATGCCGCACCCGGCACCGACGGATATGCTGTATATTATCGGGAATTGGACAAGGATGGCCCTTTCAAGGTACTTTTTGAAGGGTATGCCAATAAAAGCTCCGTTGTGCACCACCATAACGGCAAATTTTTGGTGCAAACGGATATCGACGCTCCCAAATACCGCTTAGTCGAAGTAGATCCGGCCAAGCCCCAGAAAGAAAACTGGAAGGAAATCATTCCGGAAGCCGACGATCTGTTGCAAAGTGTTGGTACAGGTGGTGGCAAACTGTTTGCCAATTACCTCAAAAATGCTACTGACCGATATTACCAGCTCGAATACGACGGCAGCGGAAAAAAAGAAATCCAGTTGCCCGGTCTTGGCAGCGCTGGTGGATTTGGTGCCCGTGAAAAGTATAAAACCTTATTCTACACCTTTACCTCGTTCATTTATCCATCCACCATTTTTAAATACGATGTGGAAACCGGAAAGTCTGAGCCCTTCTTCAAATCTGAACTCAAGTTCAATCCGGAAGATTATACCGAAAAACAGGTCTTTTACAAAAGCAAAGACGGCACAGAAGTTTCCATGTTCCTCGTGCATCGCAAGGACTTGAAAATGAATGGTCAAAATCCATGTTATCTGTACGGATACGGTGGTTTTAATGTGAGCCTGACACCAAGTTTCAGTGCCACGCGCCTTCCGTTGCTCGAAAATGGCGGCGTATTTGCCATGCCCAACCTGCGCGGCGGTGGCGAATATGGCGAAGAATGGCACAAAGCGGGCATGCTTCTAAACAAGCAAAACGTTTTCGACGACTTCATTTCAGCTGCGGAATACCTGATTGCACAAAAGTACACCGCCAAAGAAAAACTTGCAATTGCAGGAGGGTCAAATGGTGGTTTGCTCGTAGGTGCCTGCATGACTCAGCGGCCCGACCTTTTTGCTGTTGCATTCCCGGCTGTAGGGGTAATGGACATGCTCCGATACCATAAATTCACGGTCGGAAAAGGCTGGATTCCGGAATATGGTGCCAGCGACGATCCGAAACATTTCAAAAATCTGCTGTCTTATTCGCCGCTGCACAACCTTAAAGAAGGCGTTGCTTACCCGGCTACCCTGATCACAACTGCCGATCACGATGACCGGGTAGTGCCCGCGCATTCCTTCAAATTTGCTGCCCAGCTGCAAAAAATGCACAAAGGCAAATCTCCTGTTCTGATCCGCATAGAAACCAATGCTGGTCACGGTGCAGGCAAACCTATTGCCAAAGTGATTGAGGAACAGGCGGATATTTGGTCGTTTTTGTTTTACAATACGAATTCACCAGTGAAGTATCTGGCGAATTAATGGCACCCCTGATCGCATAATTATGCCGGGTAGGCAATTGAGGGCATCCCGTTACCTGAAGAGGTGCTTTTTTTGACTATCTGATATTTTTACTGGCGGGGTTGTGTCAAGGGGCAAGAGACAATTTTATTCCGTAAAGCTTGATCTTTTTGCAAGTAATCAAATTGATTTTGCAAAATCATTTCACTTTACGGAATCATTGTCTTTTGCCCCTTCCCTTTGCACCTTACCAATGTATTAAGGAGCGGAGGCAATGACCACCTTTCCGGCCACAACCGGAATATTGCGCCCAAACAATTGCCAGAAATAAAGGCCCGAAGGAAACCGGCCGCCAAGGTCAACCGGAATGGGCATTGCCCCGGTGAGGTCTTGCTGCCGCAACACCTCGCGGCCGGAAGCATCGTATAACACGAAGTCATAAATTTTCGTCAGGGGCGAGTTAGCCTGGCGGGGCAGGGTCACCCAAAGTTGCTCCTGTGCCGGGTTAGGATTCACTTCAGCCTGCAGGTTGCTGTTGTCAATTGTATCTGTCTCCACCAGCAACGCCATGTTCAGATCCAGCCAGGCCAAACGGTTGGTAAGCCACGTTCTGAGGTATGTGAGTTCTTCCTGGTAGTTGTTTCCGATGAATGCATTAGGCCATACGTACTGCCCAAAAACCGGCCAGCGTTGAAAATTGCGGACCTGAGCTTGCGACAATAAGGCCACATTGGCGTCAATTTCTCCGAAAAGTGCCGCGTTGTTCCACTGATTGGCGCGCAATTCGGCCCATCGTTCACCCACCTTGTGCCGGAAAGCCGGATCATTCCACAACCGGCCCCACCAGAAATGAATCACCCAGGCATCGCCGCCGCAAATGTTGTTGAAATCTTTCGCCCAACCGTTGTAGTCGGCGCCTCCGCAGTAGTCGCCGATACCCAGAGAGATGTTAAAGTCCCAGATAGGCCCCATGCCAATTTTTCCACCTTCATCGTCGCGGTGTTTGTAGAAGTAGGCACTCAGGCGGTAGCCATCTACATTTTTTCCGAGTTCCTGAAGGAGCAGGTAGTTCACCCAGCTGTCCACATCAATCCAGTCGGGATAATGGTCCGCGTAGCTCTGCGAAGCCAGCATCGTTTCAAAATCAGTGATGTAATCCTGGATATAATCTTCCTGTTCAGGTTGGATATCCTCCTCTTTGGGGTAATGGTATTGAAACCAGGTTTGTTGCCAGCTTCCTGTAATCGGCAGGTAGGGAGAAACCCAGTTGCCACCGAGGCCACCACTTTCGCCATATTTATCCATGCGCAGAATGTAGCCGCCGGTAAGGGCATTCCCACTAATGTCTTCTTCTTCCAGTTTTTTGATGGCAACGCGGTTGGGGTCCCTTTTTATCGTTTCAATCAGGGCATAAACCCCTTTGTAATCACCATTGATGATCACTTCACAATAGCGAGTGCGGGGCGACCACGGCAGAGCAACCCGCGCATAAGCGTGCATGATGACGTCGCGCATCAGTGTTTTGTCGTTGAGTGGAGCAATTAATGCCCAGTCGCTTTCTTCCGGCATGCCCAGCAGGGGTACGTCGAGGTCTTCCCCATTAGCGTCGCGGGTTTCGATGCTGTAAGGTTTTTTTTCATAGCCTTGAGAAGAGGAACCCCGCAACTCGATGCCAATGGCACCATTGTATCCATTGAAAGGATCGCCGATATGGTTGATTTGCCCCTGGCCATTGTCAATAATGCCCATTGAAGCCGGGATTTTCGGCTCATTGGGAATGTCCACGCCAAAAGTATTGATGACTACGATTGGCAGGTTGGATTGGGTCAGCGTTTGCGCAATTACCGCAACTGAAAACACCAGGCCAAGTATTGAGAGAACGCATTTTTTCATTGTTCTGAATGCTTTTGTAAAACAGTTTTTCTATTCCGACCTGCAAGCAACAAAATTAACCCGGATCTTTTCTAAAGATTTCGAATTGAGTAATCAGAATTGCCAAACAGGAAATTTGACCGACTGAAGCGGTTTAGTATAAACTTTCAGGCAGCACGTACCGGCATTACAAATCAAAGCCAATATCGCGCCTGAAGTATTTATTTTCAAAATCAAGCCGTGCTGCATTTTTTAAAGAAACCTTCAAGGCTTCCCGAAAGTTTTCGGCGCAGGTGGTAATGGCCAGCACGCGACCGCCATTTGTGACGATCGCATCACCTTTTTGTTGTGTGCCTGCATGGAAGACAAGGCTGCCAAGAACATTTTCCAGCCCACTGATGGTTTTTCCTTTTTCATAATCGCCGGGGTATCCTCCTGAAACGAGCATAACGGTAGTAGCAGCGTGTGTTGCTTCCTTCACCCCCACCCCGGCTAATGTTCCCCTTACCAGTGCCTGAAACACAGCTACGAGATCGTTGTCCAGACGAGGCAAAACAACCTCTGTTTCCGGGTCGCCCATGCGGCAATTGTATTCAATGACAAAAGGCTCGCCTCCCACCTCAATCAACCCGATGAAAATAAACCCCTGGTATTTAATCCCCCGGCGTTGGATACCGGCAATGGTAGGCTGAATGATTCTGGTTTCTACCTTTTGCATCAGTTCAGCCGTTACAAAGGGCGGAGGCGATACTGCACCCATCCCCCCTGTATTGAGGCCGGTATCGCCTTCGCCAATGCGCTTGTAATCTTTTGCAACGGGCAAAATTTTATAGGATCGTCCATCGGTAAGGACAAAAACGGAAAACTCAATCCCCTTGAGAAATTCTTCGATGACCACCCGGTTGCTCGCTTCACCAAATTTTCCGCCCAGCATGTTGCGCAACTCCTCCTGAGCTTCCGGGATGGTATTGCAAATGACTACGCCTTTTCCTGCGGCAAGACCATCTGCTTTCAGCACAACGGGCAGGGTATGCTGAGCGATGTAAGCCAGCCCTGCTTCTAATTGGGATGCCGTAAATTCCCGGTATGCCGCCGTCGGAATGCCCTGTTCTGCCATAAAGGCTTTTGCGAAAGCTTTACTGCCTTCCAGTTGAGCGCCTGCTTTTGAAGGGCCGATAACAGGAATAGAAGCCAATGCCGGATCGCCAGCAAAAAAATCCCAGATCCCGTTGACCAACGGATCTTCCGGCCCCACCACCACCATATGGATTTGCTCCTCCAGCACAACCTGACGCACTGCTGCAAAATCGTTGGGATTCAGGGCTACGTTGCGGCCGTGCAGCGCCGTGCCTGCATTTCCGGGGGCAATAATGAGCTTGCCGCAAATGGGGCTTTGACTCAGTTTCCAGGCAAAAGCATGTTCGCGGCCACCGCCGCCAAGGAGAAGAATGTTGATTTTTGTAGACATTAGCTGATAGACGTTAGGTTTTAGATTTTTGACTTCCGTCTTTGGGGTATTGGAGTGGGGTAAAAGTAAGCATTTTATGTGGTGCAGGTTTACCTTCCGGTACCGGTTTTGGAAATCGGAAACACTCCCCTCACTGCAATATCCCTCGTTCAAACAACTTTCCCTGTATGGCCTGGTACGCTTCCGGAATATGACTGCTTACTTCGCGCAGTAGTTCCAGCAACTGTGGCAGGCGGTCCGGTTCGGAAACATCAGGGGCTATCGGCTGCAATAATTTGGCGGTCAACTCACTGAAAGACAGCAGGCTTTCTTTGTATTCTGCTATGGCATGGTACCATCGGATGGTGGGCAGGTAGGTTGCTTTTTTTTCGTATTGCCGGTCGTGGTACAGCAACTGGTACTTTTTGACCGTTTTAAGCAGCTTGTCGTATTTGTTCTGTTGCAATAAGGCATCCAAATAAGCTGAAAAAAATAAATGCCAGCGGTATTCGAAGATTTCCCGACGGTAAACCGAAAGGAAGGATTCCCCGTAGTTTTCAGCGCTGCGATACTGGCGGTTGTGGTTGAGGCATTTGATGTAGAAAGCCACGAACCCGATTTTGCTGTGAAAACTTTTGGTTTCCTTGGCCTCGGTATAAGCGTCTTTCATTACCAATAGTGCCTCTTTGTATTTTTTTTCCCGCATGAGTACGGCTGCTAAATTGTTGACGTAGTGCAGGTAATCGCTGTTTTTTGTTCGGATGGACAGGTAGCCGTAGTATTCCGCCTTGTCCCATTCCTGAAACTTGCTATGCAGGAGCAGCCGATTGTTGTAGTAATTGATTAACAGGCGTTTGGAGTAATAAATCCCCTGAAGAAACAGGCCGTCTAAATAATCATATTTCTCCAGCACCGGTTCTAACCGACGGTAATTGTAGTACACAAACGTCAACCGAACCAGGGCCAGATACCGGTTGAGTCCATCAAGAGCTTCATTGTAAAACACCTCTGTCAGCCACTGCTCCCACTGGATGGATTCGGAAGAGGAATGAGAATACTGGTCCACAATATCCATAGTGGCTTCGTGGATTTTTTCACTGATCGCCTTCGACTGGAGGTAGTTATCGCGGTGCGTTTTCAGGAATTCATTGGCCAGCTGATGGTCGGCATAGCGCATGCGGATGAGCAGGTAATGCCGGTACGACTCTACCAATTCATAAAATTTGGTAAAGAAGAAGCTGTAGCGCGGAAAATTCGGAATGGTTTTGAGCAGGCGTTTTTCTTCTTCGGGCTGGATGGCATCGGTCATGATCTGGCGCTCCATGTCGCTCATCCACTCGAATTGCTGATCTACATCAATCGCAATCAGGCGCTCTGAAATCCAGGTTTTCAGGTTGGAATATTTGCGTTTGTCAACGGTTTCGTCGTATGGCGTAAAGGCGTTGACCCGGCTGCAATTTTCGTGCATCCGCTGCAAAATGGAGAGCTTGGCCTTATCGTCAAATTGCTGGACCGTTAGTAAATAAGCAGTCTCATGAGGCAACAGCGTATTGGCAAATTCCGTAAACTTCTGCAGTTTGCTGCGCATGAAAAAACAGGATTTTTACAAATGGAAATCAGGGATGGAAATTACGCCATTTGTTGTAAAAACCTGTTTTTTCAGGATTTTTTTCATTCGGGGCAACATTACCGGATTGTTGTTTTGGCCTTACAAATGCCCCTCAAGGGCATTTGTAAGGCGTGGCGACCGCAAGGGTCGCCCCTACAGCGTTAAACCGCCGTCCACACTGATGACAGCCCCATTGATAAACGCCGCTTCGTCTGATGCCAGAAACACATAAACGTGCGCCACTTCTTCCGCCGTGCCAAGTCGTCCCGCAGGCGCTTTGTCGCGCATGCCTTCCAGTACTTTTTCAGGAATATTATCGGTCATTTCGGTTTGAATAAAGCCAGGTGCCACCGCATTGGCTGTAATGCCTTTGCGGCCAAATTCGCGCGCCCAGACTTTGGTCATGGCGATCACCCCCGCTTTGGTGGCAGCGTAGTTGGTTTGTCCGAAATTGCCGTAAAGGCCAACCACCGAAGAGGCTGTCACGATGCGCCCATACTGCTGCGCTTCCATAAAGGGATACACGGCTTTGGTGCAGTTGAATACGCCGGTGAGGTTGACGTCTATCACCGCATTCCACTGCTCGGGCGTCATTTTTTTGAAACTGGAATCGCGGGTAATGCCTGCATTGTTGATCAGGATGTGGATGCTGCCCCATGCAGCGTGAACTGCTTCGGCAGCTTCGGTCACGGCCGCCAGGTCGCCGGTATTCACGCGGTAAAATTGCGCCCGGTAGCCCTGACTGCGCAATTCGGCGGCAAAAGCTTCGCCTTTTTCTTCGTTGATGTCCCAGATGGCTACCGCAGCGCCTTCCTGCACAAAGCGCAGGGTAGTAGCTCTTCCGATGCCGCTCGCGCCCCCGGTGACGATGGCGGTTTTGTTGGTTAAACGTGTCATGGTCCGTTTTTTTATACTTTGGCTCCAAAAGTACGATTCCTGATCGTCAGTTCAGGAAACAACTACACTAATCCAGGCTTGACCGGAAGCCTGAGTAACAACTTTAAAAACTGGCATTCAAGTCATTACAAAGGCATAAAGCAGGATAGACTTTGTTTCAAGGATAAGGTAGCAATAATCACTCAAGCCATTACTGCCGAATGAGTTTGTAATGAACAGGTTTACTATTTTGAGAAGTAGATACCCCCACGAAATAGACTCCTGCTGGTACTCCCTCCAGATCAATTGGGATGGTTTGTTGTAAAAACGATGAAAAACTCCGGAGACAACGTCCATTCAAATCGTATAGCGCAACTTGTATTTCTTCTGCTATTTCTCCAAGATCAAACATGACAGATGAGCTGCTATTTGGGTTGGGGAATAAGCGGGCAGAATGAGAAATGGGTAATGTGTATTCTGTGTCTGAGATTGTGGCGCAGTAGCCATCATCAAAATATGAAATCCGATAAAAATAAGACCGTACCGTTGACATACCTACGCCATCTACGTCAAACTCGCCAAAAAGCCATCCATCTTCAGGATCGTGAAGGTAGTATTCGAAGTCGTCTATAATCTTGTCGGTCTTGCCAAGGCAATAAAATATCCGGGCATCCTGCCAGTTTTCTAAAGTCAACACCAGTTGATCTGGCGATAAAATAGCATCTCCATGACAATAATTTTCATTCAACAAAGCCGAATCATATCGAATCGTAAGAGGAAAATGTTGGATGTTAATAAAGATTAATCCATCAGCAATACTGCATGAAGAGCCTTCCACAAAAGGTAAGCGATGAATCGCTTTTTTAGAAGTCAGATAATGCCAACTACTGTCATAAGCAACGAATGCTCTTACCTCAAAAACACTATCAAATGGTTCATCAATTACCATTTCCCCAAATTGAGGATCTATTAAACCAAGTCCAGAAACAGCATTCGAATCATATCCAATAATAATAGAGTCCTTATTCCCTATAGCGTCTTCAAAATGTAAGGTCATTTGAAATAGCGGCGTTTGTTGGGCCATTAAGGCGGATGAAAAGGTAAAAGCTGTAGTCGTTACGATAATGAGGGTGATATTTTTCATAAAAAAGGATTTTATAAAATGAGCAAAATAGGCAGCAGCATACGAACAGTACATATACCCGCATGCTGCTTTTTCCAATACTCAATTAAAATCGAATAGCTGATTTAGCGTACTGTTCGCCACGGAAAAGGGCCACTACTGCGTAACTGCCTGTTGGCAGATGCCCAACATTTTGCTGATGGAGATAAGATCCTGCAGAAATCTGCGTCGGACTAATTAATTGGGTTGTTTGTCCACTGACCTGATGTACCAATACCATTTCAAGCAGCCCTGGTTCGGTTGCCTCATAATAGAGGCTAAGTTCATCTCCGAAAGGATTTACGGCCATCATTTCAAAACAAACACAAGGCTCAGGAACAGGGCAACCTTTAGTGCCGATAATCTGTTCATAAGTGTGCGAAGGCGGGCAATCTTCATTGTCTACGATTGTAGTTGTTGTTGCCAAAGCCGTCGCTAGTTTCTGTAAAGTTGCCTGATCCGATATAAAGGAAAGGGTCAGTTACTCCCGGAGAACATATATCGTCCATAATCTGTTCGCTAAAATATTGTTCCGGGAGAAAAAAATGAAAAGCTACGCGCAAGTACCTGATCTGTTCGGGGTCTGTACAAATGGTAAGCAGGTTGCCCCCCCCTCAGAAGATTGTGCGGTCGTGTCCACACTACATGTCATCTCGTAATGAACAGGTTGTGCTTCCAACGCTACAAGGGAGAATACCCAAAAGCAACACATCAAAGAAAAAAGCTTAATTGTTTGCATGGTTATAAAATTTAAAGGTTATAAAATACTAAACCAATGGCAGCTACGTAAAATCAGTTTGCTGGCAATTTGATGTGTCGTCCGGAAGTGTTTTGTTTGGCAAGGTAAGAATTTTTTGATTATTCCCCTGTTAATTGTTAAGAGCACCGGAGTTAAAACCCGTACTTTTGCACCATCAGCACTGAAATCTCTTAAATTCCTGAAATTAACATACAGGCATCCAGCGAATCGCGTTAGTGTGAGGTCTGTAGTATTGTGGGCGTGATACTGGTTACTGGTTATTGGTAAGGGGGCCTGCATCACCTGGCAAATTCTATCTGCTTTATAGTAAATACTTTATACTAATTTTCCCAAAAACGAATTGCTCCGAGAGGAGGCCGCTTATGAAGCGAATCATTATCCTGTGTCATATCCTGATTGGTCCTTTCTGGTTGTTGGGGCAAAGCTGCGGTTTGGAAGATACGATCATC
Source organism: Saprospiraceae bacterium (assembly GCA_013361075.1). Lineage (GTDB taxonomy): Bacteria > Bacteroidota > Bacteroidia > Chitinophagales > Saprospiraceae > JABWAJ01. The sequence goes on from JABWAJ010000052.1 coordinate 16,218, forward strand.
ATCAATCCGAATGCCACGCAGACTTTCCAGTTGCAGATCGCCGACTATTTCAACAACAACCTTGCCGACCCTGCACAGGGGGTTTGCGGCATTGAGTTGTATTTCCTGCACCAGTTTATTGACAACCTTGAAATCACCGTCACTTCGCCCGGTGGCGATGTGGTGCAACTCATTGGCCCGAATACCGACGAGCAGTTTTCTTTTACCTTTTTTTCCCGCTGGAACATCACCTTCCTGCCTTGTGCCGAAACGGCCATGCCCGATAGCGGCTATGTAGCCCAGTGGTCGAACGAACAGCCGGCCAATTTTGCGTCCGGTTTTTTCTACGACGGCTCCTATTATCCCTACCTCGGGTGTCTGGAAGATTTTAATTCCGGGCCGGTGAACGGAAACTGGACTTTCCAGATCAACAACAACCCGTCGCCGTATGCCGGGGCGGTTTTGTTTGCACGGCTCATT
>JABWAJ010000617.1 GCA_013361075.1 Saprospiraceae bacterium
ATCTACCTTACTCAATATCCTCGGCCTGCTCGATAACCCCTCAGAAGGTGAATATCACTTTTTCGGTTCGGAAGTCGCACAAATGACCGAAAGAAGCCGTGCCAATCTGCGCAAGGGCAATATTGGTTTTGTATTTCAATCGTTTAACCTGATCGATGAACTGACGGTATTCGAAAACGTAGAATTGCCGCTATTGTACCTCAAAGTACCTGCTGCCGAACGGGTCAAGCGCGTGGAAGCTGCCCTGGAGCGCATGAACATCATGCACCGCCGCAAGCACTTCCCGCAACAACTCTCCGGAGGGCAACAACAGCGGGTAGCCATTGCGCGTGCCGTTGTAGCCAACCCCAAAGTCATCCTGGCCGATGAACCTACGGGTAACCTCGACTCAACCAACGGCTTGGAAGTCATGAACCTGCTGACCCAGCTAAACCAGGCAGGTACCACCATCATCATGGTAACGCACTCGCCGCACGATGCCGGGTTTGCACACCGCACGGTCAATTTATTTGACGGGCGCGTGGTGACGGAGAATTTCCATGTATAATGTCCGGATCTGTTTAAAAGATAATAATCACCCGATATTTTTTTTTCTCCAACCCCAAATGGAATCACCCGAGCTAAACTAAAATCACCTGACTTTACAACTTGTAACCCCGAAAATACCGGTTGAATGCAAATTTTGATTGGTAAGAAATCACCCGATTGAAGTGCCGCAGGAGTCTATGACTTCTGCGGCATCTAAACAAGACAACCAAAATGGTCGAACTCAAAGATATTGAACGTTATTACCAGAACGGCGCCTCCAAAGCCTGGGTATTGCGCAACATCACTGCACACATCGCAGAAGGCGAATTTGTCAGCATCATGGGCCCCAGCGGTTCCGGTAAAAGTACGTTGCTCCACATCCTTGGCATGCTCGATGAACCCACAGACGGGGAATATTGGTTTTTGGGAGAAGCTGTGCACAAATTCAACGAGCGCCGCCGCACTGAGCTTTACCAGCAATACATTGGGTTCGTTTTCCAGGCTTATCACCTTATTGACGACCTCACGGTTTACGAGAATTTGGAGACCCCGCTTTTGTACAAAAAAGTGCCCTCTTCGGAACGCAAAAGCCGCATCGCCGACTTGCTCGACCGCTTCAACATGGTGGCCAAAAAAGACCTGTTTCCCAACCAGCTTTCCGGCGGACAGCAACAATTGGTAGGCGTTGCCAGGGCATTGATCGGAAATCCCCGCCTCATTTTAGCCGACGAACCCACGGGCAACCTGCAAAGCCCGCAGGCGAAAGAAATTATGGAGGTTTTCAGGCAACTGAACAAAGAAGATGGCGTCACGATCATACAAGTAACCCATTCGGACGTCAATGCCCGCTATGGCAACCGCATTTTACATTTGATGGATGGAAATGTGGAAAGGGAAGAAATTGTGAAATAATGTTTGCTCACTCGAGCACTTCGCTCATGGCCAATTGAAAGCCAGGCAATACTTCCTCACCCGAAAGCGGCGTGTTGAAGGAGATTTTCTGAATAGCCTCGTTTGCTGAATAAACCCAGGTACAGCGATTGGCAGGGTCAACAAGCCACCCCAAACGGGCACCACAATTCATGTATTCCTGCATTTTTGACTTGAGATCAGAAAGATTTTGCCCGAAAGAGCGCAATTCGAGTACAAAATCCGGGACGATGGGAGCAAAGCCCTGCTTTTGTGCGGGAAGTAAAGCTGTCCAGCGGTCTTTCTGAATCCAGGAAGCATCGGGCGCGCGTTCTGCCCCGGTGGGCAGTTGAAACCCCGTAGAAGAATCGAAAACCACGCCAAGCCGGTGTTTACGGTTCCAAATGTACAATTCTCCGGAAATAGCAGCATTCAAGCGACCTGTTTCAGAACTCGTGGGGGCCATAACGATGATTTGGTTTTGAGCCGTGCGCTCGATTTGCAAATCCGGATTCTCCTGACAAAAAGCAAAAAAAGCGTCACTATCCATCCCATGATCTGTCAGAATGAGCGGATTGAACCGACGAAGATTCAAGTGAAGATTGGTCTTTACAAGCACTGATTCGGCTCCTGTCATAACTGCTTGGTTTACTACAAAAATAAGCAATTAACACGACACTATAAAGTCATGATCAAAAATTATTTCAACCTCGCTCTGCGGCATTTGTCCAAAAACCGCACCTACGCCGCCATCAATATTTTAGGCCTTGCAACAGGCGTTGCCGCTTGTTTGCTGATTTTCAGACTGGTGCGTTACGAATTGAGTTTCAATACATTTTATAAAAATCAGGATCGCATTGCGCGCATTGTCACCAACGACAAAAGCGAAACGGAAGGCGAGGGCCATACGCCGGGCATGCCGATTCCAGCGATGGATGAAATGCAGCAGACGGTTACCCAGTTTGCGCAGTTTGCCCGGATTCATACGACGTGGCCCACCATTTCCATCCCGGATCCATCGGGCAGTTCCAATGCTGCAGCGGGCCGGAAATTTAGTACCGACGACGAGCGCGAGACCGGTATATTTGCCGAACCGGCGTTTTTCCATATTTTCAACTGGACGTGGTTAGCCGGCGACCCAAAATCTTCGCTGACAGAGCCCAATTCTGTGGTAATGGCCCGGACGATGGCCGAAAAATGCTTTGGTACCTGGCAAATGGCCGTGGGCCAGACAGTGCTCATGGACAATGGCGTGCTGCTGAAAGTGAGTGGTGTGGTGGAAGATTCGCCCAAAAACTCCGACTTCCAGTGCCACCTCATCATCTCCTACGCGACCCTGAAAAGCAATGCCGATTTTTATGGATTTAATCCGGAATGGGGCAGCACGAGCAGCAACGATCAGGCTTTTGCCTTGTTGCACGATGCAGGGCAATGGGACGCCGCAGTTGCTGCACTCGCAAAAGTCGGACAGGAAGCACATTATAAAAACAGCCGCGGAAAGCGCGTGCATGCCCTTCAGCCTTTATCGGAGTTACACTACGACGAGCGCTACGGCAGCCCGGCTGGCACGCATGTTACCCGCAAAAACCGCCTTTGGGTGTTGTCCAGTATTGGCCTGCTCGTGTTGATCATGGCCTGTTTTAATTTTGTCAACCTTGCTACCGCACAAGCAGCAAGCAGATCGCGCGAAGTAGGCGTAAGAAAATCGCTTGGGGGCAGCCGCGGACAACTGGTCGCCCAATTCATGGGCGAAACCGGGGTCATCGTCACCCTGGCGGTTGTTGCCGGTGCC
>JABWAJ010000618.1 GCA_013361075.1 Saprospiraceae bacterium
GCCGTTTACGGCGATTACGATGTAGACGGCGTGACTTCCATTGCATTGCTGTACAGTTTTCTGGAACCCCTGGGCGCCGAGTTGGACTATTACATCCCCGACCGATACAAAGAAGGCTACGGCTTGTCGAAAGAAGGGGTCGAATATGCGCGGGACAACGGGGTAAAGCTCCTCATTGCCATGGATTGTGGCATCACTGCCCGCGATGAAGCGCGGCTTGCCCGCAATTATGGCATTGACCTCATCATCTGCGACCACCATCTGCCGGGGCAACTGCTGCCCGACGCCTGCGCCGTTCTGGACCCCAAACGCCCCGATTGCCATTATCCGTACAAAGAACTCAGTGGTTGCGGCGTAACGTTCAAGCTTGCCCAGGCTTACGCCCAAACCCAACACCTGCATCCTTCGGCACTGGAAGCACTGCTCGACCTGCTGGCCATCAGCATTGCCAGCGACATTGTACCCATAACCGGAGAAAACCGAACGCTGTCGGCACTCGGCATGCAACGCCTCAACCGCACAGAACGCACCGGACTGAAAGCGCTGATTGAGCAAAGCGGGCGGCAGCATCCGCTGACCGTGAGTGATATTGTCTTTGGCTTAGGTCCAATGATCAATGCGGCAGGGCGACTGGCTGATGCAGCGCAGGCTGTGCGGCTTCTGCTGTCCAAAGAGGTGGATGCCGCCGCCGATTATGCCCGGATTCTGGAATACCGCAACAAGCTACGCCGCGAATTTGACCAGCGCATCGCCGAAGAAGCCCGTGCCCTCCTGGCCGAAGACCCCGAGTGGGCGCAACGCCGCGCCATTGTCCTGTATCAGCAGCACTGGCACAAAGGGGTGGTGGGCATCGCGGCTTCGCGCATGGTGGAACAATTCAGCCGCCCAGCCATCATGCTTACCGAGTCGGAAGGCCGGTTGGTAGGGTCGGCGCGCTCTGTAGCCGGTTTCGACCTGTATGAAGGGCTGCGCGCCTGCAAAGACCTGCTCATCAGTTTTGGCGGGCATACCCACGCTGCCGGCCTCAGCCTCATGCCGCAAAACCTGGAGTTGTTCAGAGACCGCTTTGAAACCATTGTGCAGGTTGCCCTGTCGCAAACGCCCGCTGTCCCTGTGATCAACATCGCTGCGGAAATAGAATTGAAAGACATCACCCAAAAATTCTGGAACATCCTGCGCCAGTTTGCTCCCTTCGGCCCGGGCAACCTCAATCCGGTTTTTGTGGCCAAAGGCGTGGTCAATGCCGGTTATTCCCGCCTGTTGACGGGCAACCACCTGCGGCTTTCGGTAAAACAGGGCGACTCTCCTGTGTTTAATGGTGTCGCATTCGGGCAGGGCGATGCTTTGGCAAAAGTCCAGAGCGGGCAGGCTTTTGACCTCTGTTTTACCATAGAAGAACACACCTGGGAGGATCGGACGTCGTTGCAATTGATGGTGAAGGATATGCGCTTCTGACAAAATGCCACCCTGACCTTTGGCCAGGGCGGCACAATTAAACTAAACCCCAGTTTTTGGATAAAACAAATGACACACTTTAATTTTATGTTTTCCGGAGAAAAAACTCCGGTTTTGATGTATAAAGACAAGCCCTAATTGGCAATAGCCCGGAGGCTCATGGCATCCAATAACCGGGTTGCTTCGCCATTCAACAGGTCATTGAGGCTTAAAATCGGCGTTCGGACATGCCGTTGCACTTCGTCTATCAGCAGAGTACTGGCAGTGAATAATCCGGAGACAGCAAAAGGCGGAAAAGCCATTTCTTCCAATAGCGTTAGTCCCGAAAGTACACCAAGGCTGTCGCCGCAGGAAAGAATCATGCTGTGAACAGTACTCATAAAGGCCTGGTCTTTTAGCAACAGATTGGTCTCGCGCTGGAGTAAGCCGTCGGCAATTTCAATAACAATATAATCCGGATCAACCGCATCGCAGGCAAGGTTTACTAACGATTGATACAGATCCAGCAAGGTTTGCCGGTCGAGCAGATAAGTAGAAGGGTAGCCAAAGAAAGAAAAATCGGCAGCATAATCTGCTCCGCGGCTCAGGGCAAGCATGGCATCCTTGGGAAAAGCAGTTCCCGTCAATTTCAGGTAAGCAACCCGATAACCGCTGCGCTTGAGGCCACCACAAAGCCAGGCTGCTGTGGTGGTTTTTCCGCTGTCCATAGAAGAGCCAACCGACAAAATTACCCTTGCCCGGGTATAATCTGAATTGAATTTGTCAAGTTCGTGTTCCTGAATAGTGTTGATAACCTGGTTGTTATGATCTGTGGCGTAGCCGATGAGCTCCAACTCAGGAGGAATGACTTTAAAGTTGGCATTGCTGCTTTTAAGCAATCCGGCTACTCCTCCCCGCCCCAGCAACTGGCAACGGGAAATTGGGGCATCCGGCACATAGCCTTCGAATTGATTGGTTGCATAGCGGCTTCCAAAAGCGAGCAACAGGCAATCGCCTTCAAATATCGGGCAGGCAATGCCATTTTCGTTCATGATGTAACCGCTGCTGTCGGGCAACACAGAAAACACCCCGACATCGCCAGCTTTCGGGGTGTAAGTTGCAACCCGCGCGGTATCTATGGTAAAAGAAGGGACGTTTTTGCAGATAAGAGCTTTTTTGATATTGCAGTTCATAAAATTGAGTTTTTAAATTTGATAATGGTTACGCAGGAATATTGCGGGGGTGTTGAAAAGTTACCAAAGGGGGAATTATATTTTCCTGTTTTTTTTTAAACTGGTTCATCCAGCTTTTTAACCCAGTCTACAGGTAATTTTTCCAGCAGAAAAGCTGGAGGTAGCGCGCTTAAAAAAAGGATCCCTTTTTTGGGTTTACCGGATTGCATCAGCTTGAGCAATTTCATTTGTGAGGTTTCATCCAATCCCTGAAATGGCTCATCCAGAATCAGGAAAGGTTTTTTTGTCAAATGCGCCCGAAGGTTTTGCAGGAGGGTAGCCTGAGCGGATGTCAGTTGCGGAGTTCCCTCTCTGAGGCGGGTATGTGGCATGATTCCCTTCAATATTGGAAATAAAAGCTGCCATTGCGCCAAAGCCAGTTTTGCTTTTTCCCTGTTTTCAGGTTTTCGGCTGTTGGCAATGGCATCAAGCACTGTTTTTCCATAAAGAGGTGCTGCGCCGGATACGACCGCGATGCTGCGACGGAGGTCTTTGCTGTGAATGTCCGTTATGTGCTGATCGCCCAGCCTGATGTCTCCGGTTTGTAAT
>JABWAJ010000619.1 GCA_013361075.1 Saprospiraceae bacterium
GGAATATACCGGTGCATTTCACCATATACCTCGATGCTTTTGACCACATCCCGCCGGTAGGATTTGAGGCCGCAATTGAAATCGTGCAGGTAAATGCCACTCATTTTCCGGGCTGCCCAATTGTATAATTTGCTGGGAATGTTTTTGGTAAGAGCCGGATCGTACCGCTTTTTTTTCCAGCCCGAAACCAGGTCAAAACCACCGTCGCGGATCATGGAATAAAGCTCCGGAATTTCATCGGGACTGTCTTGGAGGTCGGCGTCCATGGTAATGACCACATCGCCTTTTGCAGCTGCAAAACCGACATTCAAAGCGCCGGATTTTCCGTAATTGCGCCGGAATTTTATGCCCGAAATACAAGGATTTTGTGCAGCCAACTGCTCAATGACTTTCCAGGAGCTGTCCTTGCTGCCGTCGTCCACGAAGATAATTTCATAGCTAAAGCCATTGGCTTCCATGACTTTGCGGATCCAGGCTTCCAACTCGGGCAAAGATTCTTCTTCATTTAAAAGTGGTACGACTACTGAAATATCCATTCTATTGATTGTGGTACATTTGCCGCCTTCTGTTGACAACCCAAACGACGATCACCGATAAAATAAAACCACCGATGAGGCTGAAAGAATAATTGAAGAAAGCACCGCCCGGAGTTATGGTTACGTCTTCCCGCTTTATTTTTCCTTCGGTCCAGCCACTGCTGCGCATCATCTCATACTGCAAATCTACCAGCTTTGGATCAAAATATTTAAACATGAAGTAGTAAAAAAGGGAATAAAGGGCATTGGCTACGATGAAAACAGTAAAAGCTTCGCGCAAAGCCAGGCGAAAATCAGCCTGTCCACTTTTCCAGACCGCAAGGTACATGGCTGCGATGTAGAAAATAAAGGAAGATAAATTTACCCCCCAATGCAGCATTGTCTCCGGGCTGACGGAGTAAAAAATGAAAAAATAGGCGATGGTGGCCAGGCCGGCATAAGTGCCGTAAAGGACAGATTTCATAGTTGAGTATTTGAACCTCCGCACCAGCTGATTACGGGACAACTTGAGCGGCACGGATTTTTACAAATTGAAGATTCGGTGATTCGGATGAAATCTCCAAATCTTCAATTTGTCAGATTATTTACTGGCTTACAGGACGATCTTTTTGCATTACGGCGGCAACAATGGCCGCAACAATAGCGCCGCTGATGGCTGCCCAAACCAGCACAAATCCCAGGCCAACCATAGGATTGGAGAACATTTCTACAAACTTTAGCGCCTGCTCGATTTGCTCTTCAGTCATGCCCTGGTTTTCGTACATCGTACGCAAATTATCCTGCATTTCTTTGGCGAAGTCAGGGTGGACAACCGTAGCGTACAGTAAGCCAAAAAGTGCATAAATGGCACGCGCAATCAACACGGTCACAAAGCCGGTAAGAAATGCCCGTCCGAAAGTAATGTACCCGCCCAGGTCTTCGTCCCGGTGTTTTTTGACGGCCAATACCATGATGGTCACAAAAATGGCTGTTGAAAGACCATGTTGGTAAAGCGCAGCACCCATGCCGGCTTCGGCCGGGTTGCTGAAAAACATGTATAGTATAAGACCATATACAACGAAACACAACCCCCCGATGAGACCAAAGCGCATCGCGGTAGGATAAAGAGAAACAGATTTTGGATCATTTCCTTGCTGGATGTTGTCCATGATTTCCATAAGCGTTGAGTTAAAGTTGGTGAAAGAATAGATCTCTATTGATGGTAGCTACTATTTTCCCTTGTAAGGCGGCACCCAAAAAAGGCGAATTGGTTGACTTTGAATGGTTGGACTTTTCTGTAAAAGTCCAGGATTTTCGGGGGTCAAAAATGGTCAGGTTGGCAACAGCGCCTTCCTTAAGTTCAGGTACTGCCAGCCCAAGAATGCCCCTTGGCCGGATGGCAATTTTTTCTACCCACAAGTTCGCGCTTATTTTTTCCCGGAGATGTGTATTTAGAGCAGCATAAGCAGTTTGAAGACCAATTGCACCAAAACCGGCATAAGGGAACTCCAGCTTTTTTGATTCTTCATCGAGTGGAACATGGTTGGCACTGATGGCGTCTATGGTACCATCGTGCAACCCCTCCAGGAGGGCTTCAATATCTCGCTGGCTACGCAACGGGGGCATCACTTTGAAATTGGAATCAAAATCAGCCAGTGCGCCATCATCAAAAATAAGGTTCATCACCGCAACAGAGGCACTTACTGCCAAACCCCGTTGTTTTGCCTGCCGAACCATGTCTACCGATCGCGCCGTTGAGATATTGGTCAGATGCAATTTTGAGCCGGTGTATTCTGCTAAAAAAAGATCGCGCTGCACCATGAGCTCTTCAGCTGTGGAAGAAATGCCCCTCAACCCGAGGGAAGTGCTGATGATCCCTTCGTGCATCTGGCCGCCGCCGGCAAGGCCATTGTCTAAAGGTTGGTTCATCACCACGCCATCAAATGCTTTAACGTATTGCAAAGCGCGCAACATCAGTCCATTGTGTTGCAATGGCTTCTTTCCGTCTGAAAATGCAATGGCCCCGGCCTCAAACATGTCGTGCATTTCAGTAATGTCCTTTCCTTCACAATCCTGAGACACAGCACCAATGGCATAGCAATCCACTAATTTGTTTTTTGCAGCCTCCTTTAGATAGTGAACCTGGGATTTTGAATGTATCACAGGGTGGGTGTTGGGAAAACATCCAATGGCAGTGAAGCCCCCTGCTGCCGCAGCGTTGGTCGCCGACATCAGATCCTCGCGGTGTTCGAAGCCGGGATCACCTGTTTGAACACCGAGATCGATCCAGCCAGGAGATACCAAAGCGCCATCGGCTTCGATGACCTGCGTATCGGTGTCGGGGTCAAGTTTTGGTGCCATTCGGTCAATGTGGCCATTGCGAATCAGTATATCGAAAGTCTTTCCCGAATCGGGATGGCGAGGGTCTGTCAGAACTGCTTTACGGATGAGCAGCGGATTCATAAATAGTCCGGATATTGTTTGCACAAAGATAGCAGATTAGGTGGCAGTTGCACCATGAATAGGTAAAGGGCAGGTTGACAAGAGGCAAATTGGCAATAATTTTGCAAAGTGAAATGATTTCGTAAAATTGATCTGATTGATTACGAAAGCATCAAACTTTACAGAATAAACTTGCCCTTTGCCAACTTGCCAACTTGCCTCTTTATATCCCACTCACCATTACCGCAGCAACGTAA
>JABWAJ010000053.1 GCA_013361075.1 Saprospiraceae bacterium
GCTTCAGTCCGCCGGGTATAATTTCCAGGTTTAGTTTATAGAACTGAGAAGAGGTGTGGAGTCGTGCGCTCTGTTTCGCGGGCTTCAGTCCGCCGGGTATAATTTCCAGGTTTAGTTTATAGAACTGAGAAGAGGTGTGGAGTCGTGCGCTCTGTTTCGCGGGCTTTAGGCCGCCGGGTATAATTTCCAGGTTTAGTTTATAGAACTGAGAAGGGGTGTGGAGTCGTGCGCTCTGTTTCGCGGGCTTCAGTCCGCCGGGTATAATTTCCAGGTTTGGTTTATGAAACAGGGAATGGGCCTGGAGTTAAAGCCCGCGAAATGGGCATAAAAAGAGGGAATTGGGTGGGAAGATTTTAGAAGCGGGCTGAAGCCCGCGAAACATAACCCGCGAAACATAGCCCATTTAAAACTTCATCGCCACCCGCGCCACTACCGGATAATGATCCGAAAGCCCCGGGTGCAGGGTTTGGAACCCCCGCACGTCAAAATCGGGCGTAGTCAGAATGTAGTCAATCCGCAGACCCGGGATATTGCCGGCATAGGTCACACCGCGCCCGTTGCCTTTGCATTTGAAGGCATCCAGAAGCCCTTCGGCGATGGTATGGGTGGAAAAAGACATGGGTACGTCGTTGAAATCGCCGCAAACGAGAGCCGGGAACGGCGATTTTTTGATTGCTTCCGCAATGGCGATGGCTTGCCGGGCGCGGGTTTGGGCCGAGCGTTTGTAGCGCCGCAGCACCCCTCCGAAACTTTGCCAGGTTTCGCGGTCCTGGAGGTTCACCTCCGAGGGGTCAATTTTTTCTGTAATTCTTGAAATGGCGTTGGTTTGCAGGTGCAGGTTGAATACCCGGATGCTTTTGCCCCCGATATCGAGGTCAGCAAACAGAAAGCCGTTGGCGCGGTTGGTGAAGTAATTGGCGCCTTTGCGGCCAATGGGGTAGCGCGAAAAAATGGCCAGGGTGCCGCCTTTTTCCTGATAGGCATAGCGCAAACCGGCAGATTCAGCAAGCAGGTCGGCGTATCGCTTCGCGAGGCCGGCGTCGAGCGGAAACTCCTGAAAACACAGCACATCGGGCTTTTGCCCGCGAATAAGATCAGTAAAAACCTGCTGATTAAAGCGCTGGTTGTCAATGCCTCTGAATTCATGGGCATTAAACGTCATCAGGGTCAACTCGTTTTTGGCAACCTCCGGTTTTAAAGCACCGCCAAAGTGCAGCGTAAGTGCGCCCTGAACATGCGACCAGCCCATCAGCAGGCAGCCCACCGAAAAAAAAGCGTACCAATGGCGGCGGAAAGCCCACCAAAGCACAAACAGAATGTTGGCGATGAGCAGCATCGGAAACCCCAATCCCAGAAACGCAAGCGGCCAGAAGGCATTGGGATTGGTAATTGGTGCGAGGTAGCTTAGGAAGGTCAGCAAGATGACGCTCACATTGAGCCACCGCATCAGCTGTGGGCCGGCGCTGCGCATCGTTAATCTTTACTGGCGTTAAACAGGAATTCTTTTTCCTCTTTGGTCAGGCTGTCGTAGCCTGACTGCTTGATTTTGTCGAGAATGGCATCGAGTTGCTCCTGGTACGACAAACTGTTGCCGCTCATATCGGAGGTGCGATTGCCTTTTGCCTGGGCACTTTTACTGCCGCCGGCAGCCGTTTTGACCGGATTGCGGTAAGCTACTTTCGGGCCTTTCTTTTTACCGGGCGCCCTTTGGAGCGGCGCTTTCACAAAACTGCGGATGGCCGCCAAAATACGGTTGACCGGCTCGGAAAGATCTTGCCCTTCGCGCAGGCGCCACACGAATATTCCGCCCATTAATGCACCGCCAAGGTGAGCAAAATGACCGCCCGTGTTGTTGTCCTGGCTGATGAAAAAAAGATCGAGCACCAACAGCACTGCTACTAAATATTTGAGTTTCACATCGCCGATGAGCAGCAACCGGATGATGTAATTGGGCGACAGCACTGCGGCGGCTAAGGCAATGGCCATCACCGCGCCCGAGGCTCCCAGCGCAAACGTAGGCGGAGCCCCTTCCGGTGAAAGTTGTGCAATGGCGACGAAAAAGACGATGCTTCCGGCAATCCCCCCAAGCAGGTAAATCGGCAGTACCCGGTGGTCGCCGATGAAATCGCCCACGATGCGCCCAAACCAGTAAAGCATGAGCATGTTGAAGAGGATGTGAAACAACCCCTCGTGTATGAACATGCTGGTAATGAACACCCACGGATGGGTCAGGTTGTGCCACCAGTCGGAAGAAATCAGGAAAAAATGGAGGACGGAATTGTAAAGCCCCGTTGGGAAATTCCACCCGTAAGCCACCCGCAGAATTAAGCCAAACAACAGAATGGCTACGAACACGGATGCATTGACTATGATAATACGGTTGACCATATTACCGTAGTTGAATTCTTTCCTGATGTCTTCCCAAATAGATTGTAGCATCGGTTGCGAAATTATTTATAGCGGGTGTTATCGAACCTGGAACCGAACTTTCGCCAGTACAAAATTAGCAACAATCCGGATAATGCGCCGCCCAAATGCGCAAAGTGCGCAATGTTGTCCCAGGAGAACTGATTGACGCCCAAAAACAACTCAATGATCATCAATACCGGGATGAAGTATTTGGCTTTTACCGGAACCGGGAAAAATATCAGCATCAGCTCGGCGTTCGGAAAACTCATGCCAAAAGCAAGGAGAAGGCCGTAGATAGCTCCGGAAGCACCAACGATGGGGGTGTTGATTTTGGCATCCAGGTACGATTGCATGGCGGTGGTCGCCGTCTGAATCGTCGCAGCGTCGGCCTGTGGAGTGAGCATGCTGCCCAGATCATTCACCGCTTTGGCATATTGCGGATCTAATTGTTTCAAGGGGACCTCATTAAAAAATGCCCAATAGGTATTCATACCGGGATTGGCCTGAAACGCCCCGATGGCCTGCTGCATCTGGCTGATGTCGTAATAACTGTAAAGCATGTGCAAAATGGCAGCGCCAAAAGCACAGAAGAAATAAAAATACAAAAAACGCCGGGCACCCCAAAGTGATTCCAATACACTGCCAAAAGTGATTAATGCAAACATATTGAAGAAGATATGCGCCAACCCTGCGTGCATAAAAAAGTGGGTGACGATCTGAACCGGTTTGAATTCGGGTGATGTCGGGTAGCGCAAAGCCAGCACATCGGTGTCAATGACAAATCCTGCAACAAACATTAGGATGTTGAGGATGAGCAGGTTTTTGACGACATCGGTGATGTTGTTGAACATATCTTAAGTTTTAGTTGCTTCCTTCAAATCTTTTTGCCAGATCGTCCAATTCATAGGTCACGAAGCAGAATCGGCCGGAGGGGCTTTTATAAGGCGTTGCGCAGGCAAACAGCCGGTCTATGAGTGATTGCATTTCGGTTACCGTAAGCGACTGGCCCCGGCGAATGGCTGCGCTGCGCGCCATGGCCCGCGCAATGTTTTCTGTAGCGCCAAGTTTCAGCTCTATATTGGCTTTGTATTGGTCCATCAGGGTTTCGATCAGGGCAATTTCGTCTTTTTTACCCGCCAATTCCGCTGGTATGCCATTGATAACAAAAGTATTGCCACCAAAAGACTGAATGTCGAAACCCAGCAGGTTGACCTGGTCCAGAATGGCACTGAGTATGGTGGCATCGGCCGGAGAAAGCGTTAGCGTGCGCGGGAAAAGTTGTTTTTGTGAAACAGCGCTCTGCTGCTCCAGCACTTGCAGGTATTGCTCAAACAGGATGCGCTCGTGTGCTGCCTGCTGGTCTATGAGCAGAAAACCCGATTTGATGTGGCTGACAATATACGTGGAATGGATTTGATACGGCTCCCGTTGTGGTTTGGCCGACCCAAGTGCTAATTTGTCTTCCCCTGCGTCGTCGGCCCAGGCGCTTCCGATGGTCAGCGTCTGGTCTTCTGCGGTTGCAGCATCTGCTTCCGGCACCTGTACGTCTTCCACTTCCTCTTCCTGGTTCAGCCCTTTGTAAAAATCTTCCCATTGCCGGAGCGCTTCTTTGCGCGGGGGAGCAGGAGGTGAATAGGAATCGCCGCGAAAAGAACTGGTAGCCGGTTTGCTGGCTGACAATTCATCCAGTGTGGGAGAATTTTCTTCACTGGAGCTTCCGATGCGCATGGAAAAACCCTGCTCCTGGTCGAAATCCAAAGACGGCATGACGCTGTGCCGCCCGAGGGCATGGCGCACAGCTACCCTCAAATAATTGTAAACCAAACGTTCATCATCGAATTTGATCTCCTGTTTGGTCGGATGCACATTGATGTCTATGCGGGCAGGATCTATGTCAATGAAGAGCACATAAAACGGGTAGGTTTCTTTGGGCAACAAGTCTTCGTAAGCAGTCATTACAGCATGATGGAGGTAATTGCTGCGGATGTAGCGCTGGTTGGCAAAAAAGAACTGCTCGCCGCGCCCTTTTTTGGAAAATTCCGGTTTGCCCACAAAGCCTTCGAGGCGCAGGGCATCCGTTTCTTCGGTAACCGGGACGACTTTTTTGTTGTAATCTTTTCCAAATACCGCAATGAGGCGCTGGCGCAAATTGCCGGGCGGAAGGTGGTACAGCTCTTCGTTGTTGTGGTGCAGGGAAAAGAAAAGGTCCGGGTAAGATAAGGCCAGGTGTAAAAATTCATCAATGATGTGCCGCATCTCTACCGGGTTGGATTTGAGGAAGTTGCGGCGTGCCGGGACGTTGTAAAACAAGTTTTTCACCGAAATGCTGGTGCCGGCATTGCACTGGCAGGCCTCCTGTACTTTTACCTCCGATGCTTCCACCACCAGTCGGACGCCGAGGTCGTCCAATTGACGGCGGGTACGCATTTCTACGTGTGCTACAGCAGCCATGGAGGCTAAAGCTTCACCCCGAAACCCCATCGTACGGATGGCAAAAAGGTCTTTGGCCTCCCTGATCTTTGAGGTTGCGTGGCGCTCGAAAGACATTCGGGCATCAGTTTCGGACATTCCGCAACCGTTGTCCACGACCTGGATCAGGCTGCGGCCCGCTTCTTTTACGATGAGCCGGATATGGGTACTTCCGGCGTCTATGGCATTCTCCATCAATTCCTTAACGACCGAAGCAGGGCGCTGGATGACTTCTCCGGCAGCAATCTGGTTGGCAATGGCGTCAGGCAACAGTTGGATGACATCTGTCATGCGTAGGTCTTTTTCGGATCCCGGCGGTTCATTCCAACCAGGATGAGGCGGCTCATTTTGCTGCACTCGCCCTTAAACAACACCAATCGCAGGGCAGCGGTTGCAACAAATTCATTCAAAATAGAGTCCGGTCCGCGGCAAATATACAGTGAGTACCAGATAAGCCATCAACGCCAGGGCAAGAATTACTGCCAAACGCAGAAAGTTAGACTTTCGCGCCTTCCGGCGGCGCTCCATGTCGAACAGTTTATTGTTACTGCCCCGCGAAAAAGCTTCGGAAATGCGGTTTTTTGCACTTTCAATATCTCCCGATTTCTGGGGATCAAGGCGTTCTAAGCGATTTTCGCGCTCTTCTTTTTCCTGATCCCAGTATCTGGGTTTGTATTCAAACTTCATTGGTTTGGGCGTTCTGAAAAAATTGAAGAATGCCATGATGTTGGAGATTGGTTAGTAAATTTAGGAATATTTCAGGCTCATTCTATTCCATTGAACGAAAAACCCGGCACTTTTATCGCTATTTTTTTTTGTCTTACGAACCGGCTGCGTTAATTGAGGCATCTTTAAGCAATAGATGCATCGCCTGCTGAAAAAGATGCGTCGCAATAAACCTTATATTCCCCAAAGTTCCTGTTTTCATTACACATAAAAAAACACCAAACACATGTTGTATTCCAGGCTGCTCTTTTTGTGCTTTTTTTGTGCTTATGCCCCGGTCGCTTTTGCAGGGGGAGTCAAAGGTATCATCAAAAACCAACGCGGAGAACCGCTCGAATTTGCTACCATTTTTGTACAGGAAACAGGAACCGGTGCCACAGCCAATATCGACGGCATTTATGAAATCCGGCTGGAACCCGGCGATTACACCCTGATTTTTCAATACCTGGGTTACAAAGCCCATATAGAAAAAGTAACGGTTGGTGCCCTGTTCAAAGAATTAAATGTGGAACTTGCCGAACAGGCCCTGCAGTTGAAAACAGTAGAAGTTTATGAAGGCCGGGAAGACCCCGCTTATACCGTGATGCGCAAAGCCATCGCCAAAGCAGATTATCACCGCCAGCAGATAGAAAGTTACTCCGCTAAAGTGTACATCAAAGGCTCGGGCCGACTGAAAGACTCGCCGTTTTTCCTGCGCAAAACCATTGCCAAAGAGGGCATTGACTCGACCGTGGCGTTTACTTCCGAATCGGTGAGCCTCATCGAGTACAAGCGCCCGAATACATTTAAAGAAAGGGTCATCTCTGTTTACAAACACGGAGACGACAACTCTACCAGCCCCAACGGGTTCATTTTTGCCAGTTTTTACCAGCCGGAAGTCGCCGAAGCCGTTTCTCCTCTGTCTACCAAAGCTTTTGGCTACTATCGCTTTAAATTAGAAGGCTATTTTACGGAGCGGGGTGTGGGGGTCAACCGCATCAAAGTGACACCGCGCAGCCGGGGCGACAATGTTTTTGAAGGATATATCTACATCATTGAAGACGAATGGAGCATCCACAGCTTGTCGCTAAAATCTTACAAATTGGGCATTGCTTTTCAGGTAGATCAGGTATATGCCCCCGTTCAGGCAAAAGCCTGGATGCCCGTCAGCCACCGCATTGATGTAGACGGCAGCGTATTGGGTTTTGATTTTGAATACAAATACCTGTCCACCATCAGCGATTATAAAGTGCAGCTCAACCCCGACCTGCCCAACGATTTCAAAATTGTGGACGAAAAAATTGACCGGGAGCTTGCCGCAGAAATTTCAAAAAGCAAACAAAAAGACAAAGAGAAGCTGACCGACCTCGAAAACCAGCTATCGCAAGGCAAAGAGCTGACCCGTAAGGATTTGCGGAAGCTGATGCGGGAATATGAGAAGGATGAGGTTAAGGCGCAAAAAGAAAAAAATGAAGAACCGATCGTGGAGTCGAATACGACGTTTGAAATAGATTCGATGGCCGGCAAACGCGATACGGCGTACTGGAATGAAATTCGCCCGGTGCCGCTCACGCCTTACGAAGTACGCGGGTACGTGCGCGTAGACAGCATTGCCAAAGTAGAAGCCCAGGAAGCACAGCAGGACAGCATCTCTTCGGTAGGGAAAGGTGGCAAAAAGAAAAAAGGCGGAGGTTTCGATTTTTTTGGTGCCCTGTTTACCGGCGACAGCTACAAACTCAGCAAACATTCGCAGTTTTCCTTCAGCGCCCCCATCCAGCGCCTCTTTTTCAACCCGGTAGAGGGCTTCAACCTCAGTGTGGATTTAAAATACCTGTATAAAAAGAAAGGAAACCAGTTTGGCCTCACCGCGACCCCCCGCTATGCTTTTGCCCGGGAAAAATTCACGGGTAAAGGGCGCATTTTTTACAATTTTGAGCAGACCGGCAAGCGCGGAGGCCTCTACCTGGAAGGCGGGCGCTACGTGTCGCAATACAATGAAGAAAAGCCCATTACGGAATTCCTCAATACTTTTACCTGCCTGATCCAGGAGCGCAATTACCTGAGTATCTATGAAAAAGATTTTTTGAGAATCGGCTACAACCAGAACTTTACGCAAAAGTTTTCGCTGCGGGTAATGGCGGAATGGGCTGAGCGGGCTACCCTGACCAACAATACAACCCAAACCTGGTTTAACCGCGACGACCGCGACTATGCCGGCAACATCCCGGAAAACCTGGAAGTAACCTATCCTTTGCCGGCCACTGAGCGGGCTGCCTGGGCTTCCGTGGAGATAGAAGCCAAACCCTGGCTGAAATACCGGATGCGCAACAAACGCAAAGAAGTCATTGACAACTCCTCGCCTACCCTCACTTTTGAATACCGCAAGGGCTTCAGTGGTCTGGCGGAGAGTGTAACGGATTACGATTTGATTGATTTCGGGTTCAAACACCACTTCAAAGCTGGCGCACGCGGCACGTGGGATGTGAAAGCCAATGTAGGTATGTTCCTCAACTCGGATTACGTGGGCTTTGCCGATTACAAACATTTTGCGGGCAACCGCCTCGGTATTGTTACTTCCGACCCGGTGGGCAGTTTCCGGCTGCTGGATTATTACCGCCACAGCACGGCTGACAAATACGCGGCGTTGCACGTGCATTATCAGTTTCGTAAATTCCTGCTGACGCAAATCCCGGAGGTATGGCTGATGGGCATCAAGGAGAATGTGTTTGTGAATTACCTCGCTACCCCCACGTCGAAGAACTATGTGGAAGCCGGGTATTCTATTGACAACATCTTCCGCTTTTTCCGACTCGAAGGCGCCGTGGCATTCCAGAACGGAAAATATTACGATTGGGGCGTGTTGATCGGGATTTCGTCAAATTTGGGGAATTTGACGATTGAGTAGGGCGCCCCTCGCGGTCGCCCAATACAAGAGACGGAGCCTCTTTAATAGTAAGCACGAGGCCGGAGCCGTCGCGCCAGCAGAGGGCAGTTAACGACGGGAATCACGTTTACGAAACCGGAAAGGTTTCGTAAACGCCCGGGCAACGCAATTACGGGAATGTCGTTTATTTACCTTATTGTGCTGTTGTGTGCGCACATTTTCAAATCATCCTGTTCACCAAGGCAACCTACTTCCTATGCTTAACCTTCCGACGTCGCCAACTGCCAGATATCCTTCAAATTCCGCCCCAATCCATTGTAATCCAGGCCATAACCCACGACAAATTTCGGCGGGATTTCAAAACCGATAAAATCAGTCTTGACATCAAATTCCATTGCATCCGGCTTGACCAGCAGGGCAGCAATCTTCACGGAAGCAGGTTCTAATTTCCACAAATCGGGCAGGAACTGGTGCAGCGTTCTTCCGCTGTCCACGATGTCTTCCACAATGACCACATCGCGGCCGCGCACGTCTTCTTTAAGGCCAATGACCGTGGCCACAGCGCCCGAAGAAACCGTACCGGCGTAGGAAGCTAAGCGGATAAAAGAAAGCTCACAATCCATCTTGCAGGCGCGGAGCAGGTCGGCTGCAAAAACAAAAGCGCCGTTGAGCACTCCCAAAAACAGCGGGGTGCGGCCTTTGTATTCCGTCGTCAAAGCTTCTCCCATTTCATCAATGCGCTGTTGCAGTTGTTCGGCGCTGATGAACGGGCCAAATTCGAGGTCGTGAATGCGAATGCGGTGGTCCATGATTTTTTATTGAGGATTCGAGAAGCTCAGGATTTGAGAATTTGAGGTACCGAACGTTTGCCGGGAAGTGTCGAATATTCAAATAGTCAAATCCTCAGATCAATCCAACCCATATTTATCCAGCAAATATACCCAACTTGTGATAGCGGCAACCCCCATTTCCAATTCGCGGCGGTTGACGGTTTCCAGTACGTCGGTAGGCGCATGGTGGTAATCGAAATAGCGTTGTGAGTCGGGTTCAAAGCCAAAAAGCAAGCCTTTCTGGGCTTTCAGGCCGCTGATGTCTGCGCCCGAGCCTCCCGGTTTGAGGTGGAGACCGTACGGTTCGATCAGGGGTAACCATCGCGAAACTCGTTTGAAATATTTTTCAAACACCGAAGCTTCGCCTTCGCAGGTAAACCCGCGCGGGGTGAATCCGCCGCGATCCGACTCGATGGCAGCTAAGTGAAATTCTTTCTTTTTATCCGATTCTTCGCGATAGGTAGCGCCGCCTACCAGCCCGTTTTCCTCATTCATGAACAGCACGCAGCGAATGGTGCGTTTGGGCCGGTAGCCACTGCGTTTCAGCACCTGCAGCACATCCATTGCCTGCACGCAGCCTGCGCCGTCGTCGTGTGCGCCTTCGCCCACATCCCAGGAATCCAAATGGCCGCCTACGAGAATGATTTCTTCCGGTTTTTCGCTGCCGGTAATTTCTCCGATCACATTATAGGAGACGACAGGGTCCAGCATCATACAGGTAGAGCGCATGTAGACGCGCACCGGCTCCTCTTTCAGCAGGGCACTCAGGCGTTCGGCGTCGTTGGTGCTGATGCCGAATGCCGGAATAGCCGGAACTCCATCTTCATAGCGCAGGGCACCGGTATGGGGCGCATCGTCTAAAGCTGTTGTCATGGAACGCACCAGCACGCCGAGCGCACCAAAGCGGGCTGCCCGTGTGGCCCCCAACCCACGCTGGTCAACAGCTCCGCCATAAGCAGCAAAGGTATTGAGTTGGGTAGGATCGAGCGGGCGGTTGAAAAAAACAATTTTGCCGCGCAGGTTGGCTTCCCCCAATTTTTCCAGTTCATCGAGACTGAGTACTTCCACCACTTCGGCAGAAAGGCCGCCCGGTCCTGTGCCTACCGAATTGCCCAGTGCCAGCGCTTTCAGGTCAACACTGCCCATTTTTCGGGAATTGACAATGCGCACCACCTCCCGGTCGCCACGCGTCCAGCGGGGTACGGTGCAGGGCTGGAGCCAAACTTTATCCAGGTCCATGGTATCCAGCATCTGGCGGGTGTATTCCACCGCTGCACTGGCTTGTGGCGAACCGCTGAGTCTGCCGCCGATGCGCTTGCAGAGGTATTCCAACCAGGGATAACAGCGTCCCCGGGTGAGGGCGTTGTCGTAGATTTTCCGGATAAAAAAAGCATCCGTATCTGTTGTTTGCGCCGTCAGTGCTTGAACGATGCAAAAGGTACAGACAAAGAAGATCGATAGATTTTTCATACAATAAGCTTGAAACTGGCTGATCTGAGCGAGCTAAAGTACGAGTTATTCTCAATTTCGTGTTTTTCCTTTTGGTCGATTGTCTGTTCTTTAGAGTTCAAGCGAAAGAGAGGGTGTCACTCGAAGTGACACCCTCTCTCACCAACTATTTGGGTTGGATCATGTCCCAAAGATTCCCGTACAAATCGGCAAAAACAGCTACCGTTCCATACGCCTCTTCCGAAGGTTCCCGGATGATGGTGACGCCGTTAGCTTCCAGATTGCGGTAATCCCGCCAGAAATCGTCGGTGTGCAGAAAAAGAAAGACCCGCCCACCGGTTTGGTTGCCTACCCGGGTTTGTTGCTCGGCATTCGCCGCTTTGGCCAGCAGCAACCGGCAGCCGGAAGAGCCCGGCGGCGACACCACCACCCAGCGCTTGGTGGCACTCATTACGGTGTCCTCAATCAGAGTGAAATGAAGTTTTTTGGTATAAAAATCAATGGCCTCGTCGTAATCATTGACCACTAAGGCAATCTGGAAAAGTGCTTGATTCATGGCTGGCCTGTTTGTTGTCAGGAGGTTCAAAACTATCAAAAAAAAGAAAAAGAACACGTGCAGCCGGATTCTTTGTGCCTGTTTTCAGAACAATTCGTGCCCTTCAGTCATTATGGGTTGTACTTAGCCCCTGGTGACAGGCAACAAAAAACAATTTACCATTTATGTCAAAACTATTCACGCTTACTTCCATTTTTGCTCTCGGCGCACTCTCCCTGATGGCCCAGCGCACAGGTGCTGTTTATGGTACGGTTAAAGATAAAAACACCCAGGAAGCACTGATTGGTGCCAATATTGTGATTGACGGAACAGAGCTTGGTGCATCCAGCGATGTGGAGGGCAACTACCGGATCGAAAACATCCCGCCCGGAAGTTACAACCTGACCTGTACGTACATCGGGTATGAAAAAAGCGCCCGTGCCAATATTGTGGTTACTTCCGGCAACGACAACAACGTAACCTTTGAATTGATCGAAGGCGGGGCTACCGAACTCGGAGAGGTCGTGGTGAGTGTCAACAAATCGGTTCAGGTGCGCACTGCGGAAAGCCCCAATTCGCTGCAACGCCTTTCTGCCGAAGAAATCAAGAGCAATCCCGGCGGGAACTTCGATATTTCCCGCGTCATTCAGGCTTTGCCGGGCGTAGGCGGCACGTCGGGGTCCGTGGGCGGTTTCCGAAACGACATCATCATCCGCGGCGGGGCACCCAACGAAAATGTGTTTTATTTAGATGGCATTGAAGTGCCGGTTATCAACCACTTTGCCACCCAGGGCAGCTCCGGCGGGCCCACCGGCATCCTGAACGTATCGCTGATAGAAGACGTGCAGATCAGCACCAGCAGCTTCAATGCCCGTTACGACAATGCCTTGTCGTCAGTTTTTCAATTCAAACAAAAAGAAGGCAATCCTGAGCGTTTGAGCGGCAACGTGCGCCTGAGTGGTACAGAGTTTGCAACGACGCTCGAAGGGCCGCTTGGTTCGCGCAACACTACGTTTCTGGCTTCAGCGCGGCGGTCGTACCTCCAGTTTTTATTTCAGGCCATTGACTTGCCCATCCGGCCCAATTATTGGGATTTCCAGTACAAACTAACGCATAAAATCAATCCGAAAACAACACTGACCGCCATCGGCATCGGTGCCATAGACGAGTTCAGTTTTGCTGTGCCGCGCGAAACTACGCCGGATAAAGAATACGTGCTGCGTTCGCAACCCAGCATTGAGCAGTGGAATTACACCGTAGGATTTGCACTCAAGCGCCTGATCAACAACGGATTTGTCAATGTGACACTGAGCCGCAATATGTTCGACAATGCCTTAGACAAATTTGAGGATGGCCAAACGGGCGTAGAAACCCTGCGCACCTTGCGCATCCGTTCGCAGGAAGCAGAAAACAAGCTGCGGGTGGATGTAAACAAATACGTGAGCGACTGGAAGTTTTCCTACGGCGGTATGGTACAGTATGTGCGCTTCAGCAATGACCTGTTCAACCGACTGCGCAAAGAAATCAGGGACTCCGCAGGCAACCTCCTGCAGCCTGAAGTTACCCTCCAGGCCAGCAGCAATATTGACTTCTTCCGGTTTGGCTTTTTCGGCCAGGTATCAAGGAGTTTTTTCAACAACCGCTTGTCACTGTCTGCCGGCCTGCGCACGGATATGAACACGTTCACCGATACGGGCGGCAATCCCTTAAAAACCCTTTCTCCCAGATTTTCAGCTTCTTATGCCTTAGCCAAAAAATGGAACGTCAACGCCTCGGTTGGGCGCTACGCCAAAATTCCGATTTATACGGTGTTGGGCTTTCGCGACGAAAGCGGCAATTTCGTCAATAAAAACAACGAGTACGTCATTTCGGACCACGTCGTTGCCGGGCTTGAATACCTGCCTTCAGAAAGCGCCCGCATCACGGTAGAAGGTTTTTACAAATTGTATTCCAATTACCCGGTTTCGGTGCGCGATGGTATTTCCTTAGCCAATCAGGGTGGTAATTTTGGCGCAATCGGCAACGAAGCGGTACTCAGCACCGGCGAAGGGCGCAGCTACGGCGTGGAGTTTTTCTTTCAACAAACACTGAGCAAAAATCTTTTTGCCGTGTTTTCCTATACGTTGTTCCAATCGGAATTTACAGGAACAGATGGCAAGTTCAAACCCTCCGCCTGGGACACACGCCATTTGTTGTCGGCGCAATTGGGCTTAAAATTCAAGGGCAACTGGGAACTTGGCCTGAAATACCGCTTCCAGGCCGGTGCACCTTATACGCCGTTCGATCTTGTGGCGTCACAGCAAAATTATGCAGCTTTGGGCGTAGGCATCCTCGATTATTCGCAATTGAACACGGCTCGGCTCGGCGATTTCCAGCAATTTGATTTCCGCGTGGATAAAAAATTTAACTTCAGGCGCTGGACGCTGGATTTATACATTGACATTACCAATGCTTTCCGGTTTCCAAGCCCGGCTTATCCGCAGTATACGTTTCAACGAACCGCTGACAATTCGGGGTTTGCCACAACGGACGGACAAGCCTTGCTGCCCGATGGTTCGAATGCCATCCCGCTGATTCTGGACAATGACGATCCTTCGTTTGTACCCACTTTTGGGTTCATCGTAGAGTTTTAAATTGCGGCTGTCTTTATGGTCGGTGCAAAGGGGCAGCAGGTGTTTCCACAACTTGCTCCAAACTGCAGGACAATGATATGCCTCCTTTGAAGTGGGACAAGTTGTGAAAGACAGGATTTATTTATGTAAAAAACAACAAAACAACCATGTCAACCATCCTCATAGCCGGAGGCTCCGGCCTTGTCGGCAATCGCCTGAGTGTCTTGTTGAAAGCACAGGGACACAAGGTACTGCACCTCAGCCGCAGAGCAAATCCGGGAGCGGCTTTCCCAACGTATGCCTGGGATCCGGCAAAAGGAACCATTGATGAAAATGTGGTCGCCCAGGCAGATGTGGTCATCAACCTGGCTGGTACCGGCATTGCCGGTGCGCGCTGGACAACCGCCCGTAAGCAACTGATCATTGACAGCCGGGTACAGAGTGCGTATACCCTGCTGAAAGCCATGAAACGTACCGGTCGCACCAGTACGTATCTTTCTGCCGCTGCAGTAGGTTATTATGGGAATTCCGGCGACCGGCCGGTAGAGGAAACGACCCCGCCTGGCAAAGGTTTTTTGGCAGAAAGTTGTGTGGAATGGGAAAAAGCCATCCACGCAGTTGCCGCAGCCGGTATCAGAACGGCAGGGTTTCGCATCGGCATTGTATTGTCTTCCCGGGGCGGGGCGCTCGAAAAGATGCTGCTGTCGTTGCGGTTTGGCATCAATACCTATTTTGGAAATGGCAGCCAGTGGTATTCCTGGATTCACCTCGACGATGTATGCCGCTTGTTCATGCATGCGGTAGACAACCCGGAAATGAAAGGAATTTACAATGCAGTGGCACCCAACCCGGTTACCAATCTTCAATTTGCGAAAGCATTGGGCAAAACCTGGAAAGGTCCTTCATTGCTGCTTCCGGTGCCTGCTATTGCCCTGCGGCTGGTATTGGGAGAAATGGCCGATGTGGTACTGACAGGACAACGGGTATCCTCAAAAAAAGCCTCGGATACCGGGTTTGTTTTTCAGTTTCCTGACCTGGAAGCGGCGCTCGCTGATGTGATTAAACGTAAAGTTTAAAAGGGCTTACGTGTACTTTACGTTTACTAAACTTTGAAAGTTTAGTAAACGTAAAAAGCCGAAAACGCAAACCGAACTATGGCTTAAACACCTCGATCTCATGGGTTTGCACCACGAGATCCGTAAACTTTCCCTTGAAGCGTGTCGCTTTTACGATGTGGTTGTCAATCCAGTGGTAATTGCCGCCGCGCGGTTTGTTCAACAACAACCCATGGTATCTGAAACCGTGCTTCTGGAGCCATTCCTCCGTGATTTCGCGGTGTGCATCTGTCCGGGAAGTAAAAAAAGTAATCAGGTGCCCATCGTCAAACCACTTGTTGATGATTTTGAGCGCATCCGGATAGGGAAGGCAGGTCAGCATCCGCTCCGGCTCCTCGTTAGGAATGTCGTCGCAAATGGTGCCATCAATATCTATGAGGAAATTCTTTTTTCCTGGCGATAATACAGGGCTTATTTTTTCTCCTTTTTCATTATAAGCCTCTTCCAATTTAAACTGATCGTCGTTCATATCTGTCCTTTTAGAAAAACGCAGCAAAAATAAGCGAAAAGCGATAATCCGGCTAATGAAAAATAAAATAGCGGTATTCTTAGTTTTTCTAAGATAATCATGCATCCAATGTTTTCGGTAAAAAGTGTGCTTTTTTTAGTGGGATTCGCCCTTGCTTTTTGTACCAACGTCCGTGGGCAACAAGACAGCACAATCACAATAAATGACCTTGCCGGGCAAACGCATCCGGATACTGCCGCGATGTTGAAATGGACCGTTAACTTACCGGATGCCTTGTTTTTTACAAGTGACCGGCTGTTGCAGACCTATGTCGTCACTACTTCTCAGGAACTCATTAAATACAACGCTGACGGGGCAGAGCAATTTCGCTACAACAACCGCCGGCTCGGCCCTTTGAAATTAGTTGACGCTTCCAACGCGTTCAATATTCTGCTCTATTATCCCGATTATCAAACAGCGATTACCCTCGACCGCACGCTGAACAAAACCGGAGAATGGAACCTTTTGTCGTTTGGATTTTTGAATGTACCCATCGTTGCTACTGCTGCCGACAACCAACTTTGGCTGTACGATGGAGTCGAACAACGTTTGAAAAAAATTGGCCCCGATGGTGTACTCCTGAAGCAAAGCGACAACCTCCTGCAATTGCTCGGATTTTCACTCCAACCCACTTGCTTGGTCGATCAGGGCAATTTCATTTTCCTTTCCGACCCGGCCCGGGGTATCCTGGTTTTTGATGCGCAGGGGCAATACCACGCTGCAATTCCATTGGAAGGCGTCAACACGTTTCAGCCGGGCCATACCTCAGACTGGATTTATTACACCCAGGCCGGTGCTTTGTGGAGATATGAGCAAAATCTTCGGAGCCCGGTCAGGCTGTTTGTTCCGGAGCCGCCCCACCCCGAAGCCCAATACCGCCTTCATCCCCACAACTTATTCCTCTTCAATGGGGGGGTCCTGAAATTGTATCAACACAAATAACCGGGCCACAATGGTCGTGCAATCAACTTTCTGTCTTAAAAATATCTTAAACCCTCACCTGAGATAGCCGGGGCTAATCTGGAAGCACTACTTTTGTGTTTAGCAATGAG
>JABWAJ010000620.1 GCA_013361075.1 Saprospiraceae bacterium
CCGCGCGGCCGTGGCCGCCGCGTTGACAATTGATCCCCAGCTGCCGGAGGCAATAGTAGCCGATGCTTGTCTGAAATACTTTTACGAATGGGATTGGGCGGCAGGGTTTCTCGAAACCTTTAAACTCAGGTTGCCGGAAACTGAACGCGAAAACACCTACCGGTTCAATCTTGCTAACCTTTATTTTCGAAAAAAAGACTATGCCCGGGCAATGGACCTGCTCCGCCATGTTGAGTTCCGGGACAAACTGCACAACCTCGACGCCCGCCGGATGTTGCTGCGCATGTATTTTGAAACGGGCGAAACAGATGCCCTTGAATCTCTTTTGGATAGTTTTGAAACCTATATCCGCCGCCAAAAAGACCTCGGCTACCACGGCGAAAACTACCTGAACCTGATCCGGTTGACCCGAAAACTGCTCCAGACGCCCGTCGGAGAAAAGCTGACCCGGAAAAAACTGACTACTGAAATTGTCGCAACAAAAGCATTGGCAGAACGGGAGTGGTTGCTGGAGAAAATTCAGGACTACGATGCACCAATTCGGGGGCTATAAGGCAATATCTGTGCTTTTTTTAATGTAAACTCGGGCATTTACTGCCTGAATACGAGTGTTTTGCAACAACCGTGGTCAGGATTTTGTACCTCTTGGGGAAACAATGCGGACTAAAGCCCGCGAAACGAAGGGCGCCGTGCTATGTTCCGCGGGCTTTAGTCCGCCGTCCCTTAAAAAATGCCCGAGTTCACGTTTTATTAAAAAAAATGTACCAAATACAACCCCTTGCGCAGCTCTCTGCTCTTTTCACCAACTGCACTTCCCGCAGCGTATTTTCAAAAAAAAAGGATACACAACCCAAATTTAATCCTTCACCTGCTGCCCTTTGGCGGCACGAAATGCTATTGTACCATGTCGAAAAAGCACCTGCTTTGGCTCGTAGGCCAACTGCTATGCCTTTGCCTTGCGGCTCAACCTGCCGACCAACCTGTTGATCCGGAAACCTACGAAATTGGGGGTGTCCGGATCAGCGGGAACGAAAACAGCGAACCAGCCATGTTGCTCACCGTGGCGGGCTTGCGCGTCGGCGACCGCATACGGCTGCCTGGGCCGGAAACCACCAAGGCACTGAAAAACCTGCTGAAACTTGGCTTGTTTTCCGATGTACAAATCCTTCGTGAAAAATCGGTAGGCGACATTGTTTTCCTCGAAATAGCGGTACAGGAACAGGACCGGTTGTCGGGGCACGGGTTTCGTGGCGTGCCCAAATCAAGGCAGGACGACCTGAATGAAAAACTTGCCGGCATCCTGCTTGAGGGCAGGATACTTTCGGAAAAAATGCAAACCGACGCCATCACGGCCATTCAGGATTTTTATACCGAAAAAGGCTTTGCCAATGTCAGCGTCACCGCATTGAAAGAACCCGGGCGGTTGGAAAAGAGCCAGCGCATCGTTTTTGACATTGAAGAAGGGAAAAAAGTGCCGGTACAGGACATTGTCATCCATGGAAATAATCAGGTGAGCACGCGAAAACTGCTGAAAATCATACCCGTAAAGACCAAGCGCAAATTCTGGAAGGCTTCCAGATTCCTGCCCGAAGCCTGGGCAGAAGGCCAAAACCTCCTGCTGCAATACTACCGGTCGCTGGGTTTCCTGGATGCAAAAATTGAAGGCGACAGCGTGTTCCGCAACCAGCAAGGCCGTTGGGAACTCCAACTCCGGATCGCTGAAGGCCGGCGTTATTTCTTTGGCGATATTGCCTGGTCGGGCAATTCAAAATACGACGATCAATCCCTTGGAAAACTGCTCGGCATCAAATCCGGTGAGGTGTACAACGCCGAAAAACTCGAACAACGCCTCCGGTTCAGTGAGTCCGGTGACGACATCACCAGTCTGTACATGGATGATGGCCACCTGTTTTTTCAGATTTATCCCGAAATAACAGACATCCGGGGCGACACGGTTGATGTGGAAATCCTCCTCAGCGAAGGCCCTGTGGCCATCGTAGACAAGGTAATCATTAAGGGCAACGACCGCACCAAAGAACACGTGATCCGCCGGGAATTGTACACCGAACCCGGCAAGCAGTTTAGTCGCTCCGACATCATCCGCTCGCAGCGGCAGATTGCCAGTCTGGGGTATTTCAATCCCGAAACCATCGGCATCAAACCCATCGTAAACCCTGAGCGGGGTACAGTCGACGTCGAATACACCGTTGAAGAGAGCAATACCGGGCAGCAGTTTGAGCTTTCGGCAGGGTGGGGTGGCTCCGGTATCGGGATAACGGGCACCATGGGCGTCACGCTGAATAATTTTTCGCTGAAGGGCCTGTTCGACCGTTCAAGCTGGAACCCGCTCCCGTCGGGCGACGGGCAGAGCCTTTCGTTTCGGGTGCAGTCCAACGGCTCGGCTTACCAATCTTACAACGTGTCGTTTACCGAACCCTGGTTGGGTGGCAAGCGCCCGAATTCGCTGAGTTTTGCCTCGTTTTACAACCGCTACACCAATGGGTTGGCGAGCAGCAGCGAAGGGTTTGGGTTGTTTTCCCTGATGGGCAGCACGGTCAGTTTTGCTTCCCGGCTTCGGTTTCCGGACGACAATTTTGTGAGTTCCACGGCCCTGAATTTTCAAAGATATGGGTTAGAAAACTGGACAACCGGGCTTTTTCAAACCGACGCCGGTGTGAAGGTCACCGACGGTAATTTTTACAACATTAACTTCCGGCAAACTCTGGCCCGCAACACCATCAACCAGCCGATTTTTCCGACACATGGGTCAAAGGTTTCCTTGTCAGTAGCCTTGACGCCGCCCTGGTCCTTGTTTTCCGGAAAAGAAAATCCCCAACTCATCGAATACCACAAATGGCGCTTCGATGCGGAGTTTTATACCCCAATTACCAAAAAAATGGTGCTGAAAGCCAGCGCTAAACTGGGCTATTTAGGAACCTACAACCGCGATCTTGGGGCTTCGCCCTTCGAGCGGTTTCAGTTGGGTGGCGATGCCATGAGCAACAGCAACGGCGGCTATACCGGCACCGACCTCATCACACTGCGGGGCTACGACGTCGGCGATCTGGAAAACAATTTCCTCAATGGCAACCTGGTTGCGACCCCAATTTTCAATAAGTTTACGGTGGAGTTGCGCTACCCGCTTTCACTAAACCCCAGCGCCACCATTTATGCCCTGATGTTTGCGGAGGCAGGCAATTCCT
>JABWAJ010000054.1 GCA_013361075.1 Saprospiraceae bacterium
CACGGCCGTGCAGGACCAGGGTGGCGCGCTGCGCGTGCTGCCTGCCGACGAGGCCCGAGGCGATGCCGAGCCCGCCGTGCACATGCGCCGGTTTGCGCAGGAAGACCTGCTCTCGCTGCTTGGAGCGGAAGAAGAAACAACGGATTACGCCAAAGCCAGCTTCAAAACCAGCCGGGTCATCAACCTGCATTCTTTGGAGAATACTGCCGCCGGGGTGCTGGATTTTAAAATTTCACACCGGTTCAATACGGTACAAAATGGGCTGTACGACTTTTTTGGGTTGGATGGTGCCAATCTTCGGCTCGGTTTGGATTTTGGGGTAACAGACCGGCTGGCCATCGGTATCGGCAGAAGCAATTATGAAAAAACCCTCGATGGTTTTGCCAAGTATAAAATTTTGCGCCAAAGCTCCGGCAAACGCAATATGCCCATTACCCTGGCGGCTTTTGGCAGTGTGGCCATGCAAACCCTGAAATGGGCCAATCCTAACCGCGACAATCATTTTTCTTCCCGCCTGTATTATACTGGTCAACTCATTGTGGGCAGAAAATTCAGCGAAGGGTTTAGCCTTCAATTGTCGCCTACCATCGTACACCGCAACCTTGTGGCTACTTTCGAGGAATCCAACGATGTACTTGCCTTGGGCGTGGGCACCCGCGTTAAACTGTCGAAGCGGATTTCGCTAAACCTGGAATACATTTATGTGCTGCCCGATCAATTGGCACCAGGTTTTAAAAACTCGCTCTCCGTTGGATTCGACATCGAAACCGGCGGGCACGTCTTCCAGTTGCATTTTACCAACTCCAGAATTATGGTGGAAAAAGGCTTCATCGCAGAAACAACCGGCGACTGGGCCGATGGGGGCATCCATTTCGGGTTCAATATTTCACGGGTATTTACCGTTGTGCGGCCACCAGTGGATTGAGGTTACTGGCCGGGAAAGGGCAAAGGGCAAAGGGCAATAATTTCGTAAAATCAATCTGATCACTTACAAGAAACATTGACCTTTACGGATAGAATTGTCCCTTGCCTTTTGCCTCTTTATACAACCCCATTGCAAATTGCGTGTACATTAGCCCATTGACTTCGACTTCACCTGCGTGTTCCAGATAAATTGAACCGGCCCGCGTTAATCCATCTTAACCATAAACCCATACCGCAGGTAATTCCCCAATTTGCTGGGTAAAAGCTGAAAAACAGCGCATTGAAAGGAGAAGGACAGGAAAGTAGCACTTTTTCATATTGGCTGGCTTTGATTAAAAAAAGAATTGATCTTCAAATATCCTCCCTTTCCAAAGCAATCTGCGCGACCCGATGAAATATTTTGGTCACGCTTCAACCAATGGGCTATTTTTTCCAAACCCACAAGGGCTATGGCACCCCTCCGGTGCAACTCATCCGTTTCGGGCAACACCACAACCTACACAACGACTTATGATTCAATAAACTTGCGACCGTCCACCGTCCACCATCCACCATCCACCATCCACCGTCCACCGTCCACCATCCACCGTCTACCGTCTACCGTCCACCGTCTACCATCCACCGTCCACCGTCCACCGTCCAAAACAACAAGCAACATTTACATGAAAACTCCATTACGCGAACGACTAAGAGCCCAAACGCTGCCCGAAGACGAGCTGTCGGAAGCGGAACAACAACTGCTGCGGGAAGTAATTGACCGCGATTTGCAGGCGCAGTGGGCAAAGGCACTGGCAGCACAAGGCGTGCACCGGGAGCCTGCCAGCGGCAAAATCCGCAACCTGCGCCCATGGTTGGCTGTAGCCGCCACGATCCTGCTGCTCGCTATTGCGGGATGGTGGATGTGGAACAGATCCACGCCTGATGCCGATCAGATGGCAACGGTAATGATCGAAGAGACCCCCGATCCAGAGTTTAATGCAATTTCACGGGGTACCAACGAACCAGCAGGTCAGCTAAAAGACATTAATGATGCTTATTTGAAACACGACTACCAAACAACTTTGGCCGGAATTATGTCCTACATCAACAATGGCACAGCCAACGTCAATGATTATGTTGTGGCAGGATGGTGCAATCTTAGGCTGTCAAAACCGGATACTGCCGCCGCGTTTTTTCTCGAAGCCCGCCGCCTTGACGATACAGGCAATTATGCCGATGACCTCCGCTGGTACCTTGGCCTTTCCTACACGTTGCTGAACGAAAAAGAAAAAGCCCTGGAAGAATTGCGCGCTTCCCGCAGAAAAACACCACAGGTTTCAGCATTGATTGAAGCGCTTATGTCCAGATGAGTTTTTGAAGGTTTACTTTCCAAACCAACATTCACAAAATAACTTCTATTTACAATTCATCCTTCCATTTCGACAACTCATCCTTTTTGTCGCAGCATACCGCATTTGGGTGCTCTAATTTTGGACCATCGGTTTGTAAAAAAACAAATTGGCAAGTTTGCAAGTTGGCAAATGAGCAATCACCCTTGTCAATTTGCCCTTTGCCAACTTGCCCTTTCCACAAACCGGCTTTCTTTGATCTAAAACACACTCGAAATGAAACGTATGCTCTTACTTCCCATCCTCCTGATGGTTGCTCTTTCGCCCTTAGTTGCGCAAACGCAGACCGTAAAAGGACAAATCACCGACAAGCAATCTGAAATGCCGCTCATCGGTGCCACCATTGTCTGGCTTGGAAATGCTGCTAATACAGGCGCCGTAACCGATGCCGATGGCTATTTTGTTCTTGAAAACATCCCCGTCGGGCGTCACGAGTTCCAGGTCAGCTACATTGGCTACAACAGCCTGACCATCCCGAACGTAGTAGTTACTGCCGGGAAAGAAGTCGTGCTCAACTTAGCCCTTGAAGAGGGCATCACCAAATTAGATGAAGTGGTAGTCACCGCGGCTGCGGAAAAAGACAAAGCTCAAAATGACCTGGCAACCATCAGCGCCAGGCAGTTCAGCCTGGAAGAAGTGAACCGCTATTCCGGTGGCCGTAGCGATGTAGCTCGCCTGGCAGGCAACTTTGCCGGGGTAAGTACGCCCGATGACAGCCGCAACGACATTGTCATCCGCGGCAATTCGCCAACCGGTGTACTTTGGCGCATTGAAGGCATTCCTGTTCCCAATCCCAACCACTTTGCTACATTCGGGACAACAGGCGGACCAGTTAGCGCCCTGAATCCCAACATGTTGCGCAATTCCGATTTCCTTACCTCTGCTTTTCCGGCTGAGTACGGCAATGCTTTGGCAGGTGTATTCGACCTGGGTTTCCGCAGCGGCAACCGCGACAACCATGAATATACCGTGCAACTGGGTGCCGTGAGCGGCCTTGAGGCCATGGCGGAAGGTCCGCTTGGCGGTGGTTCTTACGCCGTAGCCGCCCGCTACTCGTTTGTCGGCATTGCCAAAGACGCCGGCCTGCCCATTGGCACTAATGCTACACCAGATTACCAGGATGTGGCCTTTAAACTGGATTTTGCCAACGGAAAAGCCGGAAAATTTACCTTGTTTGGCATAGGCGGTCTAAGTGATATCGCTTTCCTGCACGATGAAATTGATGAAACAGACCTGTTTGCAGCGCCCAATGAAGACGCTTACGCAAAAAGCCGTTTTGGCGTCATTGGCCTGCGCCACAACCTCGTGCTGGATGAAACAGCCTACCTGCGCACAGTAGTGGCGGCTTCCACTTCACAAAACGCATTTGACAGCGACGAATATTTCGATCAGGGTACGGACGCAGAAAAACTGCTGCGCATCACCACTGTTGACAACAAGGAGCATCGCCTTTCGCTGTCCAGCTACCTGAATAAAAAGTTCAGCGCCCGCTTTACCGGCCGGGCAGGCATCCTGGCTGAAGGCTACGCATACGATCTCGATACGCAGGATCGCGACAATGCCCCCGACCTCAATGGCGATGGCGAACCGGACTGGCGCACCATTTATCAGTTCAGCGACCAAACCACGCTGTTGCAGGCTTTTGCCCAAACACAGTACAAAATTTCACCCGAATGGACCCTCAATACCGGCTTGCATGCCCAATACCTGGCCCTGAATGAAACCGTTGCGCTCGAGCCGCGTGTGGCCCTGAACTGGGGCTTCAAACCCGGTAGCACCCTTAACATTGGCTATGGCATGCACCACCAGGTTCAGCCGCTGCCGCTGCTCTTGCTGGAATCAGAAGATGCTGCCGGAAATGTGGTTCGAACTAATTTCGACCTGGATTTTACCCGCAGCCACCATTTTGTGGTCGGTTACGATGTGAAGCTGGGCAACAACTGGCGAGGCAAAGCAGAGGTGTATTACCAATCTGTTGAAAATGCACCGGTTGAATCTACGCCAAGCAGCTTTTCTATTCTGAACGTAGGTGCTGATTTTGTGTTCCCCGATGACAAATTCAACCTTGTTAATGAAGGAACGGGCAATAATTACGGTGTAGAACTCACCCTGGAGAAGTTTTTCAGCAAAGGTTATTACACCCTGATTACCGCTTCTGTTTACGACAGCAAGTACAAAGGCAGCGACGGCATCGAGCGCAGCACGGCATTTAACAACGGCTATGTACTGAATGCGCTGGCCGGCAAAGAATTCAAGATCGGAAAAGAAAAACGCCACGCACTTACCTTCGACACCAAACTGACTACTGCCGGTGGCCGGTACTATACCCCCGTGGATCTGGCACTGTCCCAACAATACGGCACGGAAATTTTGGATGAAACGAAAGCTTTCAGCGAACAGTTTGACCCCTACTTCCGCTGGGATGTGAAATTCGGCGTACAACTCAACAGCAAAAAACGCAAGTTGTCACAGCAATTTTACCTTGACATCCAAAACGTTACCAACAATAAAAACATTTTCGCCCGCCGGTACAACGAACAAACAAACCAGGTGAACGAAGTGTATCAGATTGGGTTCTTCCCGGACTTTATGTACCGGTTGCAGTTTTAATTGCAAGGTTGCGTTCCTGCAGTACAGGGGGTAGTTGGCAGGAGGGGAATTATCCCTAATTTATTAACAATCAATTTATTGAATTACGAACCAAAACTGCCAACTGAAATAAAGTCAACTTGATAAAATTTAAAAAATGGCCAATAAAAAAATACTCCTCCTCAACGGCCATCCGGATAAGGAGAGTTACAATAGCAGTTTGGCGCAAGCCTACAAAAAGGGAGCGATTGCTGCCGGAGCAGAAATACAGGAAATCAATATTGCAGAATTGGAGTTCAATCCAGTGCTTCAGTTTGGTTACCGAAAGCGTACTGACCTGGAGCCGGACCTGTTGGAAGCACAGGAAAAAATTCGTTGGGCAGAGCACCTTGTTTGGATATATCCGGTTTGGTGGGGCGGGCTTCCTGCCCTGACGAAAGGTTTTATTGACCGGGTTTTCCTGCCTGGTTTTGCCTTTAAATACCGTCCTGACTCCCCATGGCAGGAAAAACTACTGACGCAAAAAACGGCGCGGATCATCTGCACGTTAGACCAACCCAACTGGTATTTCCGGCTCGTCAACCACCGGCCGGCTCATCATGCGATGAAAAAAATGACGCTCCAGTTCAGTGGCATTAACCCGGTAAAAATTACGACGATCGGGCCAATCCGGTTGTCCAGTGATGGTTTCCGGAAAAAATGGATCGAAAAGGTTGAAGTATTGGGAAAGGGGTTGTTTTAGCGGCAGGAGGGGATTACTTCGGATTGAGATAGGGGAATCTTTGTAGCAGTTGGCAGTCAGCAGGGGGCAGTTGGCAGGAGGGGAATTACCCCTAATTTATTAACAATCAATTTATTGAATAACGAACCAAACCTGCCAACTGCCAACTGAATCCTGCCAACTAAAAAAATGATTCAACGGCTCCCAATCAAATCATCTGGTAATCAATTTATTGAATTACGAACCAAAACTGCCAACTGAAATCCGGCCAACTAAAAAAACCATTCAGCATATTTCATTATAAGTACTACATTTCGGCATGGCAACCAGCATCAGATATTACCTTGGCTTCAATGACCTGTATTTCAGGCTCATTGGCACGCCGTTGATTGGTTTTTTCATGCCGTTTTTATTTTTCAACCGAGGCTGGAAAGACTGGCCGGATTTATTGATCAGTTCGTGGCTCGTCAGTGCAATGATGTCTGTGTTGTACTGGGAAGGCGCGCGCCGGATCATCGTGCTGTTCAGAAAACGCCACCCCGAATTTTCAAAAACCGGAAAGCGAATCATTCAGACAGTCGTGGTGGTTATGTGCTACGCCATCGCCATTGATTTTTTCACGGGAATCACGCTAATGAAGTGGCTCATGCCTCCGGATTGCGTTCCCCCGTCGGGCCTTGCCGGCACCTATTTATTGATCTTGTTCATTCTCGCAGTTTACGAAGCTATTTTTTTATACGACCAGTGGAAAAACGCCCTGCTGGAACAGGAAAGGGTGAAGCAGGAACACGTGCGTTCGCAGCTGGAGGGGTTGCGCAGCCAGGTCAACCCGCACTTTCTGTTCAACAGCCTCAATACCCTGATGAGCATCATTCCCGACGACAGCCAGCTGGCAGTCAGCTATTTGCAACGGCTTTCCAAAGTATTTCGCTATGTGCTGGAAAACCGCGACGAGCAACTGATTGCACTCGAAACGGAACTGGATTTTATCGAACACTATATTTTTTTACAAAAAGAACGCTTTCGCGAAAACCTGAGGATTTCTATTGAACTGCCGGAAAATGTGAAAAACCTGAGAATCATTCCCCTGTCGCTTCAGATTTTGTTTGAAAATGCCATCAAACACAACATCGTTTCTGAAAAAAAGCCGTTGAGTGTGGAGGTATTTGTCCGGGGCAACAAGCTCGTTGTGCGCAACAACCTTCAAAGGAAAAGTCAGGTGATGGATTCTACCAAATTCGGCATAGAGAATATCCGCAACCGCTATCGGTTTTTCACAGAAGAAACCGTTGAGGTACAGGAAGATGCGCAGCATTTTACAGTGGCTATACCGTTACTGCCTGCCCCCAGCCCCCTTTAGACCTGGCTTCGGCTCAGTACAGCCGGCAGCTCAAGGAGCCCGAAGGGGAAATAGGGAAGGAATAGAGCATGATTACGCTGATTTTCAAAAATAACATCACTTAACCCAGGCTTCCGCATTACTCCTCAGGGGGTTAGGGACTTTAACTTTTACCATGAATTGCCTCATCATCGAAGACGAATTCCATGCCGCTAAGCGCCTTTCCGGGTTGGTCACACGGTTGCGGCCCAATGCACAAATCCTGAAAGTCCTGGATTCAGTGGACGACGCTACCGAATGGCTGGAACAAAATACTGCGCCTGATCTGATCTTTATGGACATCCAGTTGGCAGATGGCCTGAGTTTTGAAATTTTCAAAAAAACGCGCATTGAAGCGCCCGTTATTTTCACTACAGCTTTCGACGAATATGCCCTGCGTGCTTTCAAAACCAATAGTGTGGATTATTTGCTCAAGCCGGTAGACGAACCAGAACTGGCAGCAGCCCTCGAAAAATTTGAACGCCTTTTCGGCAAAACCGAAACGCCATCCCTTACAATGGACGCCATCCAGTCATTGTTAAAGGCTATGGCCCAACCGGAGTATTCCAACCGGTTTATCATCAAAACCAATCAGGGACTTACCTACATCAGCGTGCAGGAAATTGCCTGGTTTTTATCCGATGGCGGCCTGACCTATTTAGTTTCCCATAACAACAAAAGGCACCACCTCGATTACACCCTCGAACAATTGGAAGACCTGCTGGATCCTAAGCAGTTCTTTCGCATCAACCGGAAAATGATTGTCGGCATCCAGTCGGTGCAAAAGGTATCTGACTACTTCAACAGCCGCCTGAAAATTGCCCTCCGACCCGCTTCCGGCGACGAGGATTCGGTAGTGAGCCGGGAGCGGGTGAAAGCGTTTAAGGGGTGGTTGGGCGCGTAACTACATTTTCAAATCATTCATTTCGTACCAGTTCACCTTCCGCGAGTGGTACATCACCAAAGCCAGCGCAATAAAAATGCCCAGACTGCCCACCAGCAGGGCAAAATCTTCTAATTGCAGTACCACGAAGATGAACCCGTAAATGGTGGAAAGGATCAGCGCCAATTGAATGGCCAGGCGGCGGATTTGCAGGATAGATGCACTGTAAATCGTGATCAGCCCGACCGTTGCTACGGCAGCCGAAAAATAAGCGGCATTAAACCCAATGTGCTCCGAAAGCGAAATGAGCAAAAGGTAGAACACGCTGATGGCTAAGCCCACGAGGAAGTATTGAAACGGGTGGATGTGAAACCGGCGCAGTACCTCGAAAAAGAAGTAGGTCAGGAAGGTAAGACCGATGACCAGAATGGCGTACTTGGCCGAACGGGTGTTTTTGGCATACTCGTCCACTGGTTGGATCAGCTCCACGCCGAAAGCGCTGGAAGTTCCAATATCGAAATCTTTGTTTTTCCATTGCTGCGGGTAGTTGCGGTTCATATCCAAAACTTGCCAGGATGCTTCAAATCCGGAAGTGCTGATGGTGTGGGCATCCGGCAAAAAACTACCGTTAAAGGCAGGGGAAGGCCAGGGTGATTTCATCGCTACCTTTGTTTCTTTGCCCACAGGCTGAAATTGCAGGGCACCACTGCCATTGAGTTTTACAGGAATGGAAAACCGGTATGCGTCTTCTCCCATGGAAACCGGCGTACTGACTCCAAAATTGATAATTCCCGGACATCCTGTGCCCGGGGCCATCCGCATCGTTTTGTCGTTCCAGCTCAGATTAAGGATGCTTTTGATGCCCGTCATCCCCAAAATGCCCAGAGAGAGTTTGGCCTGATCCCACAAAACAACCTCGGGGTCAATGTTCAAGGCCTGAAAATCAGGCTGTTTGAAGCTGCCGCTGACCGTCATGCTGCTTTGAAAAAGTACGGCGTCGTAGATGCTGCGCTTCCTGACTTCAGGCGCCATGTCGCCTTCAATTTTCAATTGCTCCGGGAGGAAGTGCGCGATTAAAGTATTCACGGATTTTTTTCCCTCGTAAATTGTAATTTCCTGATAGGGGATGCTCAGTATGGGGCCTGTGATCAATTGCGGGCCACCCCATGATTGGCTGATTTCATTGATGGTTGCATTTTGACGTTCCTGCCGCTCCTGAATCATCTCCCGGATCATGGCATTGGGAATCAACAACAGGATGATGATGAAACCCATGGAGGCCAGTTTCACCAAAAGGGAAGTTTTCAGCCAGTGACTGATGCGGTTAAATGTGGATGTTTCCTGATTTTCCATAACAGTTATTTTAAAAAGTACTTTGAATTTCAAAGTTATTAAATAAAAAAATTTAGATGCCTTTAATGATCTGTTCCAGCACCGCGATGTGCTGCTCGAATGCCAGCCTGCCTTCCGGTGTAATGGTGTAACGCGTATTGGGTTTGCGGCCCTGGAAGCTTTTTTCCACCCGCACATAGGCCAATTGCTCCAACGCCTTCATGTGGCTGGCTAAATTGCCGTCGGTCAGTTCCAGCAATTCCTTGAGCGCGTTGAAATCCACAAAATCGTTCACCATCAGCGCCGACATGATGCCGAGGCGGATGCGGCTTTCAAAGGCTTTGTTCAGTTCCTGAAAAGCGTTTTTCATTTGCGTTCGTATTTCAGGTACATGATCACGCCGTATACGATATGCAGTACTCCGAATCCGAGTGCCCAAAACAGGAGGCCCTTTCCGGGAAAAATGGCTGCCAGGACGCCGAGGGCAATTTCGCCCATACCCAATTTCCGGATGTCGCTGAAGGTAAAATTCCCTGCATTGAGTAGCGCCATCCCATAAAACAACAACGTGGATGCCGCCAGCAGGCTGAAATGCCCTCTGAAATACAAAATGACCACAAACACAGCACCCGCACTAAACGGTATGATGAAACTGTAGAACAGGCGTTTTGCAGGGCCGTTCCAGAGTGCCTGCCCCGCCGCGCTTGCTTTGCGGTAGCTGAGCAGAAGCCCCGTGCTTACTGCAAGCACAAAAACTGCCCCCGCAATGAGGATCAACGGGAGGATTTCGGGGGTAATAAACTGGTCCTTCAACTCGAAATACAAAACCACCTCCGAACCATAAATGATGTTATACGCCAATCCGGCACCCACCAGCGCGTACACGCCTGCCAGAATTGCCGACAGCGCGCTCAGCGACAGAAACTTGGTGGAGCGCTCCATGATGCTGCGGATTTGCGCCAGGTCGTCTTCGGGTTTGAAGAATGCATTCATTAAAAGTACTTTTAAATGCAAAGTAAGGTGAATTTTCTGAGTTGTACAAGGGGGGGCTGAAGTTTCTGCAAAAGGTCAGCATAGTTTTAATAGGAAATCAAGATTAAAAAGGCTGGTCGCTTCGGTTATCTAAAAAGGCAATCAATTCAATCTCGTCCTCCAGTATCCGATAGATCACTGAAAGATTTGGGGTTACGACACAACGTCGTACATCCGGAAAGTTAGCAGAAGGTGGACATAGTCGCTTGTTGTGGTTGGTTTTTTCTTTTGCCTGTGTGAGAATCAGCAAGGGGTAGAGCTAAGGATATTGCTTACATGGCAATCCGTCTCGACCAATGTTATTGTCCTGCTTCTAAAAAATCAGCCGCCTTCGGAAGAATAAAAAGTTCAAAAAGAAAAAGGGTAAAAGCGCAAAAGGGATCAAGGGTAAGGTTACCGGGCAAGCCGAAAACCAATATTGGAGTAACACTTACCAGAACTGAGCCAGTTGCGGTAAGTGACCTGGCAGTTGGCAGTAAGATAGCTCCAGGATCCGCCACGAACCACGCGACGTGTCTGATCACCACCAGCCAACCAGGCGCTGCCATCATTAGGTGCGCCCTTATTGTAGTTATCATGCCATACATCCTGGCACCATTCCCACACATTTCCGCTCATGTCGTGCAATCCAAAATCATTGGGTTCAAACTGCCCTACCGGTGCTGTAAACACATGCCCATCGGTATATCCTGTAACTATAGACCAATCCGGAAATCTTTTTTTCAAAGTTTCATCTGCCACATTCCCGGCTTTTCTGCCACTTGGCGGGCCATTTCCCCAGCTGTACAGGGTATGTTTCGCGCCATTCCCGGCTGCATATTCCCATTCTGCCTCGGTGGGCAGCCGGTAGGGCAGACCGGTCTCTTTTTTTAGCCATTCGCAAAAAGCCACGGCGTCGTTCCAGCTCACATGAATGACAGGGTGTCCGTATTCTTCCGGCAGGCGTTTTCTGCCCTCCGCGTTGCAGGTCCAGTTAATGCCCTTCATCAGTTCCCAGCTGTTGCCATCCCAAACATAACTGCCACCTTTTTTGTCGGCGTCGGTTTGATAACCGGGATTTGCTTCCATGAACTGCTGGAACTGCGAAAACGTCACTTCGTTTTTGCTCAGGAAAAAATCAGGCACCGTTACCTCGTGCGCCGGTTTTTTATCGAGTAATCCTTCTGTGCTGCCCATAAGAAAAGTTCCGCCTTTAATGCGGCGCATTTCATTGGCAAAAGGGTCGGAAAAGGTAGCAGCCGTTTTTTTTTCTGCTGCAGAGAGTGGAATCGCCGGCCCCTGGTTCCATAGCCAGTTTCCGATTATCAGAACCAGCAGCGCGCCCAACACGCTGCCCCAGATTCTGGGCGAGCGCAGCCTGGCCTCCAATTCAGCCAATTGCGTCCGGCGTTTTTCGGCTGCGCGGGCTTTGCGCTGCACTTCTGCTTCCTCTTGTTGGCGGCGTTGGATGGCTTGTTGCAGGCGTTGGCGTTCGGCG
The DNA here is from genome assembly GCA_013361075.1 of Saprospiraceae bacterium. Classification (GTDB taxonomy): domain Bacteria; phylum Bacteroidota; class Bacteroidia; order Chitinophagales; family Saprospiraceae; genus JABWAJ01. Next base: position 11,725 of record JABWAJ010000054.1, read on the forward strand.
GCTTCAGCAGCCCGGCGTTGTTGTTCGGCTTCGGCTTTTTGGCGCTGCTGGTTCTTGCCTTCGGCCTCGCTAAAGCGGCGTTCCGCTTCCAATCGCTCCGCTTCGGCAGCTCGTCCGGCCAGGATATTGTTCACCATTTTTGTGAGCGCAGCTACTGCATCGGCGTAAGCTTCATCCCGGTCGCTCCAGGTTGTTACCGCTTTGCCGTCTTTGGGCAGCGCCTGCAATTCCCCGAGGCGTGTTTCCTGCCACACGCAGGGGCGCACGATCAGGGGCACCACGCGGGCAGTTCCGGCAGCATGCCGCGCCAGAGCATCGGCGAGTTCTTTATCGTAAAAATAATCAGAAGCAATGGCGTCGGCGCTCACCAGCAGCAGGATGATGTCAGCACTATGGAGGTTGTCCCGGATGGCAGTTTCCCATACCACCCCGGGTTCGATTTTGCCGTCGTACCAAATCCTGGCCTTACCGCTCCGCTCCAATGGTGTGAGCTGAACGCGCAGTTCGTCTAAAAACGCGCTGTCTTTCCGGGAATAGGCTATGAATAATTGAAGGGGCGACGGCATGTGGTATTTTTGTCTGTTGGTTTGGACAAAAATAGGTTTTTCTTTAATCAGAGTCTATCAATTTAGGCGGGTGTCTGCTCTTTAGAGTTCGAGAGCAAGGCGTGTTTCGCCCCAAAAGTGGGATTTTACTCGCGTAAATGACCGATTTTGGGGCGAAATACAACGCAGCTATCGGGCTATAAAGACAGACACAACTACTCCGCGTCAGCAAACGACTTGTTCTTCGAGCGTTTGCGTTCGTGCTCTTTCAGGTAAATTTTCCGTAGCCGAAGGTTTTTCGGCGTCACTTCCACGTATTCATCTTCCTGGATGTATTCCAAAGCTTCTTCGAGTGAAAAACGCTTTGGTGGAATCAGCTTCACTTTGTCATCCGAACCCGAAGCCCGCATGTTGGTCAGCTTCTTCGTTTTCGTAAGGTTCACCGTCATATCGCCTGGCCGGCTGTTTTCGCCAACAACCTGGCCCTCATAAATATCCTCGTTCGGGCCGATGAAAAACTTACCCCGATCCTGCAGGTTATTGATGCTGTACGGAATGGATTTTCCTGTTTCCATACTGATGAGCGAACCGTTGATTCGACCTGGAATTTCGCCTTTGTGCGGTTGAAATTCCAGAAACCGGTGCGTCATGATGGCTTCGCCGGCCGTTGCCGTCAGCAATTGGCTGCGCAACCCAATGATGCCGCGAGAAGGGATTTCAAACAACAACTGAACACGGTCTCCTTTCGGATGCAGCGACAACATCATGCCTTTGCGGCGGGTAACCATGTCAATGGCCGTACCCGAAGCAGACTCCGGCAAGTCTATCGTCAATTCTTCCACCGGCTCGTGTTGCTTCGAGTCGATGGTTTTGGTAATTACCTGAGGCTGGCCGATCTGAAGTTCATAGCCTTCACGGCGCATGGTTTCAATAAGTACAGCAAGGTGCAAAACGCCCCTTCCGAATACCCGGAAGGTATCTGCCGAATCGGTAATTTCCAGGCGCATGGCAAGGTTTTTTTCCAACTCTTTCTCCAGGCGTTCTTTTACGTGGCGGGAAGTCACAAACTTGCCTTCCTGACCAAAAAACGGCGAGTCATTGATGGTAAAAATCATGCTCATCGTTGGCTCGTCAATAGCGATAGCGGGCAGTGCTTCGGGGTTTTCTGCATCGGCAAGGGTATCGCCGATTTCAAACCCTTCGATGCCCACAATGCCACAAATTTCACCCGCAGCCACTTCCTGGGTTTCTATTTTACCAAACCCTTCAAACACAAAAAGGCCGCGCAGTTTGTATTTTTCAACTCGTCCGTCTTTTTTGACCAGCGCGATTTGCTGGTTGGCTTTCAACCCGCCGCGGTGAACCCGTCCGACGGCAATCCGGCCGACATAAGGTGAAAAGTCAAGCGAAGTAATCAGCATCTGAAAAGCACCTTCCTCTGTTTTAGGCGGCGGAATATGCTCCACAATCGCATCGAGTAGCGGGATGATGTCGGTTGTCGGTTGCTTCCAGTCGGTACTCATCCAGCCTTGTTTGGCCGACCCGAACAATACCGGAAAATCCAGTTGTTCTTCAGTAGCTTCAAGGTTGAACATCAGGTCAAAGACCGATTCATGTACTTCGTCCGGCGTACAGTTTTCTTTGTCCACCTTATTGATGACAACGATTGGCTTCAAGCCCAGTTCAATGGCTTTTTGCAACACAAAACGCGTCTGGGGCATGGGGCCTTCAAAAGCATCCACCAGCAGGAGAACACCGTCGGCCATATTGAGGACGCGCTCTACTTCACCACCAAAGTCGCTGTGACCCGGAGTGTCAATGATGTTGATTTTGGTGCCTTTATAAGTAATAGAGACGTTTTTGGCCAAAATGGTGATGCCCCGCTCACGCTCCAGTTCGTTGTTGTCGAGAATCAACTCCCCGGGTGTTTCGTGTTCTTTAAAAAGTAGCCCGGCAAGCAGCATTTTGTCTACCAGGGTGGTTTTTCCGTGGTCAACGTGGGCGATGATGGCGATATTCCGCAGGTTTTGCATATATTTTATCCTCCTTTTTCAAAAGAAGGCGCAAAGATAGCAGGATTTATGCCATTGTAGGTTAATAAAAAATTAATTTTGGTTGGGGCCAGGTTAGGTGTCGGACACTTCTGAAAATGTCCGACACCTAACCTGGCCCCTCGCATGACCACAACCACCTGAAATACAACCCAAATCCGGCAACGCCCAGTGCATTCACCGAACCATGCCAGGCTCTCATGGACGGAATATTCAGAAATTCCAATGGATAATATCCGCGCATGGCGTAGCCCAAAGCCAGTGTCATGGTAAAAAACAAACAGAGTGCCAGGGCTATGGCAGCAAAACGCGCACCAAAAGGTGTTCCACCGCGCATGGCCAGGCGCAAATACCCAAACCCGCATAGCCAGCCGGAAAGCGCCACTACCGCAGCCGCAATTGCTTCCGGCCAGTAAACCCCGCTCACCTGCATGACGGTAATGCCTACGGCGGTCATCGGAATGGCCAGTATCGCCAGCAAAGCTGCAAGCCGGTTGGCCACCCCGGGTGAAAGCTCCTGCAACCAGCCTGCCAGCAAAGGAAACAGAAATCCGGCATAGTGAAAATGCACGGCGGTGAGCAAAACAATGGCCGGGTCGAAGCCAAGCGGGCGCCAGCCGAAGCGGTCAAACACTGCCCACAAACTCCCCACCAGTAAAAATACCTGACCGGCACCAATGGCCATATTTCCCGGCAAATTGCGCCATTCCCGAAGGCGCGCCACTCCCTGCTGAAAGGCCCACAGCGCCACCAACAGCCAGCCGCAGGCAAGCGTACCCATTGCCAGACCCGAAGGAAAAAACAACGATACCGCCAGCAAAATGCCGGCCATGCCGGTCCACACAGCAAAGCGTTGTGCATAGTGCAGCAGTTGAAAAGCCAATGGGGTCCAGACGAGTACAGCAAGGGCCAGCAACAACCGTGCCCATTCATCCTGTCTGGCATTGGGTTGAACCCAATAAAGCAGGAGCAACCAGATACCTGCGCCTAGTAAGGCCATTTTCGGGTAATTCATGCCCGGGAAGTTGCTTTGAGGAGGTAATTTTTCATGGCTTGAGCTGAATCTTTGCGAAACTGCGCCTGAAACCCGCGCATTAGCGGATACGCAATTTTTGCATACCACCGCTTAGGTTTGGAAAAGGCACGGATGGTGTACCAAACCTGCCCATTTTCATCCTGTTCTGCCATAAACAATTCTTCACCACATTCGATATGGCCGGGCAGGGTACCGTAAGCAAATCCAAAACGACCCGGTTCTTCGATCACATAAATAATGCGACAGGAGTTGCGCCACCACACCCCAAACGCTTTGGCATACATGGCAACTGTTTCTCCAGCCCGGATGGGCGTATGGCGGGGCAAAATAATGGTCCAGCCCGGCGGAAACATGCTCCAGTTCCGGATAGCTGCGCAGGCTTGTTCAAATGCAGCACTCCCCTGTCCGATGTTGACGCGCTGAAAATCATTGTCGAAGCCCGGTACTTTTTGGCTTTTTGCGGAAGCACCCCGATGCTCATACGTAATGTCCAGCAGCTTTTCCTGGTCTAAAAAAGCGGCTAAGGTTGAAAGTTGTGGTAGCTGAAAAGAGATCATTTTTAAAATCTTTCATTTTTTATTGAAACAAATGAAAATAAACATTGTTCAGGATATGCTGTCTTTTTATAAATTCGTAATTTCATACCTCGCTATAACGGTGCACGGCACCTCAAAATACAAGGCTTATGTCCTACCGAAGTTTACAAGAATGCGTATTGGATCTCGAGCGGCACGGCAAGTTAGTGCGCATTCGGGAAGAAGTAGACCCGAATCTGGAAATGGCAGAAATCCACCGACGGGTGTATGATACAGGCGGCCCGGCGCTGTTGTTTGAACGAGTTAAAGGCAGCCCTTTTCCAGCAGTCTCCAACCTGTATGGCACCTATGAGCGCACGGAATTCCTGTTCCGGCACACGTTGGAGCGCGTCAAACGCGTGATTGAATTAAAAGCTGATCCGGCTAATTTTTTCAAACGCCCGCTTCGCTACCTCGGAGCGCCTTTTACGGCACTGGCCGCTTTGCCCATGCGCACCCGGTTTGGCATTGCGTCGGCCTGGGGGGAAACGACGATTGACCAGTTGCCTCAGGTTAAATCCTGGCCCGACGACGGCGGTGCTTTTGTGACCCTTCCTCAGGTCTTTACGTTGCCGCCTGGCAGCCGCAACGCCATGCA
>JABWAJ010000055.1 GCA_013361075.1 Saprospiraceae bacterium
CATCTTTGAGGTTATGCACCCGCGCACCAATCACCTCCATGCAATCTTCTTCAAGGAGTAGGCCATTGCTTTCGGCCTTGGTTTTTTTTTGCTTCGACATTATATTGACTGGTATGCTTTTTCCAGGGTCGCCATTGATCGCGCCACGACTGTTTAACGCGCAAAGATACGACAGTTACCCCATCAAATATTCAAACTGAGGTGTAAAAACAAACCTCCTTCTCCCAAATGGTTAAAGCTGTATTCAACCCTGGCAACTTTATCGTAATACATGACAAAATCTAAGCCCAAGCCGCCACCCCAAAGCCAGCGGTTGCTCAAAGGGTTGAGTGCGGAATTCCGGTATGGGTCGTTGGCATAAGCGACATCATTATTGAGGGCAAGGTAAACCCGGAGGGGCATTCGCCGCATGGCTTTGATGGGGACAATCTTACCAAAATGCATTTCTTTTTTGAAAAGCTCATAGCGCAGCGACCACCGGGTAAGCGCCATGTCCAGGCCATCAATGATGTAATACTCATATCCATGCAGGCTATATTTCCCAAACCCTATGGCCCTGTTGTCATTGTAGGGTTGCTGTTCCCTGATGGGGGAGTATTTTGCTGAGGTGCGGATGCCTAAGCTCCATTTAGGCCGGAATAGCCAGTGGTGGTCGTACCCGGCGGTCAGCGTCAGGGCATTTCGGTCTTCGAAGAAGCCGATTCCATCTTTTTCCACGGTTGCATAAACGGCTTTTCCCCGTAACGGGTATCCTCTGACGTCGCGTTCATCGTAGACAAAAGAGTAACTAAACGATAAGTAGCGTTGCAATTGCCTGCCTTTGAGGAAATAATCAGGATTCAGTTCTTTAGCTACAATTTCAGCGATCCGATTTTGCTGGTATTCTAAATAAAATCCATGGGAAATGCGCAATCCCGGGCGCCACGTTAAGCCTCCTGCTACGCGAAAGCGTTGCAATACAAATTGGTCATCATCCCGAAAAAAAACCTGTTTGTTTCCTACTGTGGCATAGTTGATTTCCCGGTTTTGCGCATAGGCTGCCTCTACCGAGATGCCAAGGGTTTGTTTTTTGTTGATGTAAGGCAATTTGTATCCCACAATGTATTGGCGGGTGTAGCCATATTTTGCCGTTACTTTTAGATTGTCGCGCCTTCCAGTGAGGTTGAGATGGGTAAATTCAACACCAAAATTCAGGCGATTGAGTGCTCGTTTTTGTTCTACCCACCAGACATTAAAATTGCGGTCAGCCAGCTCAAAAACGGGAACCGGGTAAATGTACCACCCCTCCTCCACAGTGATGTGCAGGTGGACCTTGTTGGTAGCTCCTTCCCAGTTTTTGAATGAAATTTCTGCCCGGGTAAAAAGGCCGGTATTCATGATAAGTTCTTCACGGGTACTAAGGATGCTGTTCAGCTCTGCAACTGCAAGGCTGTCGCCAGGTGCAAAATTCAATTCGCGAAGAATGATCTTGTCGAGGGTTTTTTTATTGCCTTCAATGGTGATCGAATCAATATAGATAAAAGCAGATTTACTACCCTGCTCGGGTTCAGAAAATAAAATACCCTCTCCGGTAGCAGCACTAACCTGCGCGGATAAGTCTAAGGTGATTAGAAATACAACCAGACTAAGAGAGAGTGCCCTCATATGGATATTCGATTAAAAAATATCCCGTCGTTTATACGTTCAAGTAAGCCATCAGCGCATCATAACGCTCCTGAAGTGTGTCGAGGTAGTCCGATTCGTTGAAGGAGGCCTTTATTTGATAATTGAACCGCTCAAAAGTAGAAACGACCGATTGAATTTGCTGGCGGTTGATTTTCAGGGTAACTTCGATGCGCATAGAATCGGGCACAACGGTAACGAACGAACTTAGGATGACGGCATTTTCAGATTCTACAATTCTTGCAATTTCCGCCATTGAATAATCGCGTTTTCCGACCTCCAGCACCAGAATACATCCGGGTTCTTTGAATGCGCTCATTTCTGCAAAATGATGAAGGGCGCGTTCCATGGTAATGAGGCCAAGATAGTGCAATTCTTTGTCTACAACCGGCACAACAGTCAGGTGGTACTCTGCAAGGAGGCGCATGACTTCGTAAATATGGTCGTAAGAATGTACGTAAAGCGGGGGCAGCGAGAAGCCAAATGTGCTCATCTCCCGGTCACCCTCATTGTTGAGGGCGTCTTCTTCCGAGACCATGCCGGCCAACTTTTGATCAGGATCAATAATTGGAAGGTGCCGTACATGAAAATCTTCCATCATGCGAAGGGCATCTTCTCCTGTATCGGTCCAGCGCAATGGAACAATGCTATTGGACATTAGCGTCTCTGCAATCATACTGTTCGTTCTGTTTCCAGGCGCTGAAAATGTTTACAGACGCGCTGATTCAATAATACTTACAGTCATATAACGGCACTTCTGCTCTCAGGTTCGCTTATCGTTATGTTAAACTTATCCAAGAAGCTTCTTTTTTTGTGATGCAAATTCGTCTTCTGTCAGCAAACCCCGCTCCCGCAGCTCGCCCAGGCGTTTGAGCTGGTCGAGCAAATTAGGGGTTGTGCTGAGTAAATCGTCAGCTTTGGGTTCGGCCAGTTGAGGTGCCAGGCGGAAGCCATTTTGCTCGAATGTTTCAAATTGTGGTTGCACCCGAACGAATGCCAATGCATCGTGTTCTTTGATGCGCTTTGAATCATTGAATCCAAAGCCGACCGCTTTATCCAGATGGAACAGTGATTTTTCTGTATTCTCCATTAAAGAATAAGCGCAAGCCAGATTGAAATGTACGGCAATATCCCGGGGGTTTGCTTCCAGCGCTTTTTCAAAATCGATGATGGCACCTTCGTAGTCAAAATCCTTGTATTTTTCAACGCCGCTGTTTTTCAACGCCGCATTTTGTTTTTCGCGCGGGGGGGTCTGGGGTTTTGGGCGGGATTGAGGAACGGTTTCCCGGCGCGACGGGGGCTGTCGTTGTTCTCGATAGTTGTAAGTATTTCTATAAAAATCGGCTTCCATCTTTCGCTCAAACAAATGAGGATTGTATTTTATGTCAAACCGATCCTGATCCATGGTAAAAAACGAAATCGCATCTATCAAGCCAAGAACAATACTGATTCCGGTAAAAAAAAGCAGGAAATACAGAATGCCCATTCCAACCTGCCCAAGATAGAACCGGTGAACGCCAAGATAACCGGTAAAAAGTGCAAGAAAGGCCGCAGCGTTTTTATCTTTCATTTCTTCATTTAAAATTTCAAGCGCAATTTGCTGAATATTTTACACTTCGCAAACAGTTTCAGCCCATTGCCTTTCCGGGTTTGAAAAACCGACAGGTCAAGACCGTAAAATCATCAGGATAACTGCTGCCTCCGTTATAGGTTTTCAGGAACTCTACCAGTTTTTCGTTAAACACCAAAGCAGGAAGCCGATAGTGTTTTTGTGCAAAAGCATACAACAATTCTTCTTCCAGAAAATTATCGTCCATGTCACGAATATCGGTTAACCCATCGGTGTAACACAAAACTGTTGCTTCTCCCTCTACTTCAAAACAGCCCACCTCCACCTTTTTCAACTGATTGGTATATCCGAGAATCGGGCAGCCATCTTTCAGCAGGTGCACTTTATCAAACATGATGAGCACCGGCGGATTGTGACCGGCGTTCACGTATTTGAGCAGTCGGGTGGCGGGGTCAAATTCAGCAATAAAGAACGTAATAAACCGATCACCTTGTGTAATGAGATTGACCGACTGATTCAAATCCCGGATGAACGCATCTAATTCTGACCGTTTGTTAATCAGTGTGTGAAAGTTGGCCTGAAAATTAGCCATGAGCAATGCCGCTGCTACCCCTTTGCCTGAAACATCGCCGACACAAAAAACGACCTTCCCGTCAGGAAACTCGATGTAGTCGAAATAATCGCCGCCTACCCCTAATTGGGGTTGGTATATGCTCGACATTTCGTAGTGCGGTTTTTTCGGCAGGGCAATCGGAATCAACATGCGTTGCATTTCACTGGCCAGTTCCATTTCGCGCTTCATGCGTTCCTGTTCCAGTTGTCGTTTAAAGAGGCGCTTATTTTCAATAGCAACGGCAATGATGTTGGTGATGGTGATGATGAATTGCACTTTATTGTACATATCGTCCTCTTCTCCAAAGCCTCCAATGAACGCATAGGCAATGGGTTGCTCTTTGTGCAACACCGGAATGACTACGTCGAATTCCCGCACCAGGGGGTTGTCGCTTTCATCCACATTGTTCAGGCCTGTATAACGCCCCAGTTCAGCACTCAGGTCCGTTTCCAGTAATTTTTCAGAAATTCCGATCGATGTGGCGCAAACCCAATTTCCGCTTTTTTTGATGTAAAGCCCCATTTTTTTTACACCAACCTCCCATTTCAAAAACGAATGGTACATATTAAACAGCCCATCGGCCGGCACATTGTTATTAATGGCCTGGGTAATGTTAAGCAAACCATTGATTTGCAGCTTCCTGAGGTTTAATTCCCGCTCAAGGGCTTCAATGTTTTTCAACGTAATTTTTATTTTTGATAAATCTGACATTGCATGAGGGTTTGAATCAGTTGGCAGGTTTATCATTCCGCTGCTAACTTTACCATGCTAAAGTAGCAAAAACTTCAGCAGCCATTTCATTATCCCGCAAGAAAGTATGCAACACGTCAAAATAGATCACTTTGTTTCGGCATACGTCGGGAAAACTTCATTTTTGCAACAGGCAATTATCTTCCAAAACCTGGGAATATGAAAAAAAAATACCGGATCTTGATTTTAGTGCTATTTGCCGGCATATCGGCACCGGGGCAAGTTTCCTTTAAAAAATTTTTTGGTAACCCCAGCAATGCCGATTTTGCTGCGGATATTTACCAGACACCGGCTGGAGACTATGTCGTGGCCGGTACAACTGCAAACGGAGACCAGGGCTTTGATATGTTCGTGCTCGAAACGGATAATTCGGGCAGCGCAACCAGTTTTGAATCATATGGGGGGAGTAAAAATGAAGTAGCACAGCGCCTTGTTCCGCTTGTTGATGGCGGGCACCTTCTGCTTGGCTATACAGAAAGTTACGGCAGTGGCGGCCGGGATGGCTATGCACTTCGGCTGGATGCCTCAGGCATGGTATTGTGGTCGAGGACAATTGGAGGTTTTTACGACGACCAGATCATAGATGGAGTGCAATTGGCAGATGGCAGTTTGGTCATTGCGGCTCAGGTTTTTACACCTTCCGGGGGCAACGACATACGTGTAGAGCGCTGGAATGCAGGGGGTACGGCTGTATTGGCAACCTTTACGATGGAAACAGGAACGGAAAACTATGGCAGACACCTGCTCCTGACTACGGACGGCATCCTGCTGTCGGGAATAGCTGAAGGACAAGGGTTTATCCTCAAGCTGAACAGTGCCAACCTGTCGCAAATCTGGTTTAAAAACGACTACACAACGGCCAGCGCCAGTCCGCAACCCTTGCTGAGGGTGGAAGACCTCATCCCCGGTTCGGGAAATAATAGGTTTATTGCTGTCGGGCGGGCAGCGGCACCTAATGTAAACACTGTTTTTACCATTGATGAAAACGGGGAAGTTATCTCCAAATTCAACTCCCTTTTATCGGGTGCCGTGGCAGAATGCCTGGCGCGCAGCACCGATGGCTCTCTTTTTATTGCCGGGGGCAGCCAGATCGAACAGCGCGACTCCAATGGGCTCGTCCTTAATGCTGCCAATGCAACCGATATGCCTGCCGGCATTCCTCAGAACATCAGAAGCCTGATTGCCCTCTCTACAGGGGGTGTTGCGCTGGTGGGCAATACACAGGTTAACCAGCGAGGAAGAGACCTCCTCTTCGGCATTCTCGATACGGCTTTGGAGTCCCAAAGCAGCCACCTTTACTGGAATCTCGGTCCTAATGACAGCGAAAGTGGCTTTTCGGCACGACAAACTGCTGACGGGGGCTACCTTCTTTGCGGAGAACGCTACCAGCCGGATACACAGGAAGACATCTGGCTAATCAAAACAGATGCCACCGGGCAAGTTGTCTGGGAGCAGACTACCGGCAGTTCAGGTATAGATGTAGTACGAACCCTGGATTTGAGTGGCAACAATGCCTTTGTCGTTACCGGGTTTTCCTACGACGTTCAATTGGGAGAACCTGCGGTACTTTTTGTTCTAAAATTCGACCTTGAAGGCAACGAGTTGTGGGCAAAATTTTTTCCTCTGGGAACGCCCAACTTCAGTACCTATGCACTTGTGCGTACCCTGTCTGACGGGGGGTATCTCATTGCCCTGAGCGCCCCTCTCGTCTCTGCCACACGCAAACCAACACTGTTGCGCCTTAACGAGGTTGGGGATGTGGTCTGGTCAAAAACTTATGATGGATTCAGTCCGAACAATTTTCTCCGGGGTTTGATAGAAACCTCCGAAGGGAAGTTTTTAGGCGTTGGTGCTTCTTCGGGCGGAACGATGCATGCTACCTTATTCGACCCTCTGGGGGCACAACTATGGAGCTATGCCTATGGCGGCGCAGCCGGCATAGGGTATGGGGTGGCAGCAACTTCTGACGGTCATTTTATCCTTTCGGGCGCAACGGATACCGATTTATCAGGCAATGATTCCCTCTATGTGGCCAGGATTGATGCACTTGGAACAGTGGACTGGGAGCAGTACATCGAAGGAGGCAGTTATGCGTGGCCCCGCGTGCAGGTAAACGGGGCCGGAGAAATATTCCTCACCAGCACGGTTGCTGCACCGGCTCCATCGGGGGCCGGCATACGAGAATTTGAAGAAATCCGGAAGCTAACCACAGATGGGATGCCGGTTTGGGTTCGGGAAATCTCCGGGTTAAACAATATGGTGTTTTTTGAAAGCCACCTTACTCAGGACGAGGGATTGCTGTTTTTCGGATATGCCGACAACAACAATTCCCGGGATTATTGCCTGGTCAAAACCGATGCCGACGGAATAGTCAATACAGGATCTGCGTGGAAAAATATTACTTTGCCAAAAGTTTTTCCTTCTCCAGCACCTGATGAAATCAACATCAGTTGGGAAAGTACCTACACGGGCCCGGTTGTATTGCAAATTTTCGATGCGATGGGCAGGCGGGCAGAAAAAATTTCCCGGCAAAAAAACAACACAACTGCCTCGTGGCGCATTGAAGTGGCTCATTTGCCACCGGGAACTTATTTTGTTCAATTGGTAACCGATGAAGGCAGTGTTTCAAAACCATTTATCAAAGGATAGTCAGCGTTTAAAACATCACAAAAATCAACAGCATGAATACCATTAAAGGCCCGGCAATTTTCCTGGCACAATTCATGGGCGACGAAGCCCCCTTCAACAGTCTCGAAAGCATTTGCCGCTGGGCGGCCGACCTGGGCTATAAAGCGGTTCAGATTCCTACCTGGGAGAGTCGACTGATTGATTTGAAACTGGCAGCTGAAAGCCAAACCTATTGCGATGAACTGGCCGGAAAAATTGCGGCCTGTGGCGTTCAGATTTCTGAATTGTCCACACACCTTCAGGGGCAATTGGTTGCCGTACATCCAGCCTACGACCTGATGTTTGACGGATTTGCTCCGGAAGCAGTTCGCAACAACCCCAAGGCACGAACTGAATGGGCCGTACAACAGGTGAAATGGGCCGCACAGGCAAGCCGCAGGCTGGGAATTGACCGGCATGTTACCTTTTCAGGAGCTTTGGTCTGGCCGTTTGTCTACCCATGGCCCCAGCGCCCGAACGGGTTGGTAGAAACGGGATTCAAAGAACTGGCAGCTCGGTGGATGCCTATCCTGAATGCCTTCGACGAAGCTGGCGTTGACGTATGCTACGAAATTCACCCCGGAGAAGACCTGCACGACGGCACTACTTTTGAGCGTTTCCTACAGGCAACCAACGAGCATCCCCGGGTTAATATCTTATACGATCCCAGCCATTTTGTGCTCCAGCAACTCGATTACCTGGCGTATATTGACATCTACTACGAGTTCATTAAAATGTTTCACGTTAAGGATGCCGAGTTCAACCCAACCGGACGTGCAGGTGTCTACGGAAGCTACGAAAGCTGGGCCGACCGGCCAGGGCGCTTCCGCTCTCTGGGCGACGGCCAGGTTGATTTCAAATCCATTTTCAGCAAATTGTCGCAATACGATTTCGACGGTTGGGCTGTTTTGGAATGGGAATGCTGCATCAAAAGCCCGGAACAAGGTGCACGGGAAGGCGCACCGTTTATTCAGCAACACATCATCGAGGTGACCCGGAAAGCATTCGACGATTTCGCCGGTGCAGGAATGGACGAAGTTTTGAACCGAAAAGCGCTGGGCCTGTAATCAGAATCAGAATTATCAGGAGGAGCAGGGCAAGAGGGGAGTTATGCCCTAAGTTTTACTATTTACCAAATCGGGTGAATTGATTTTGCCCTACAATTTCATTTTACGAAATTCTTGCCCTTGCTCCTTGTACCAAAACAAGTAACGTTATAACAGCCCCTCCCGCACCAGGTCGTGCAGGTGAATGATGCCGAGGTATTGTCCGTTTTCTGCGACGATCAACTGGGAGATGCTGTTGTTGCGCATCAGATCCAGTGCTTCTATGGCCAACGCATCTTTTTGAATACTCCGTGGATTCCTGCTCATGATTTCGCCCGCTTTGAGGTGGCTAACCGATGCTTCGCGCTGTAACATCCGGCGAAGGTCGCCATCGGTAACGATACCGAGAATGGCTTCAGTTTCGTCTACTACGACCACCGCGCCCAAACGCTTGGAAGTCATTTCCAGAATGGTATCCCGGATGCCTGCTTCCGGCTTTATTGCCGGTCGTTCATTGTGAATGTAAATGTCGCTCACCCGGAGGTAGAGTTGTTTGCCCAAAGCCCCCCCGGGGTGAAACTTGGCAAAATGTTCAGATGTAAAACCCCGCATTTGAAGCAAAGCAGTGGCCAGTGCATCGCCCATTGCTATCTGGGCTGTCGTACTGGCTGTAGGTGCCAGGTTGTTGGGATCCGCTTCCTGTACAATAGGCGTCAGCAGCACAAAATCAGCCTGCCTGCCGAGGAAAGAATTCGCATTGGCGACCATGCCAATCAACAAATTGCCCATGTTTTTCAACAGGGGCGCCAATACTTTGATTTCGGGTGTTTCTCCACTTTTAGACAGACAAAGTACCAGATCTGCCGGTTGAATCATTCCCAGATCGCCATGGATGGCATCAGCGGCATGCATGAATATTGCAGGAGTTCCTGTGGAGTTGAGCGTGGCCACAATCTTTTGAGCAATGATGGCACTTTTCCCAATACCAGTTATCACTACCCTGCCTTTAGAAGCAAAAATGGCTTTTGCACAGGCAACAAAATCACCATTTAGTGCTTTTTGAAGCGCATTAAGCGCCTGCATCTCAATTTCAATGGTTCTGGATGCAGTTTTTAGAATTTGTTCTTCGGAAATCACGCGATTCTTTTATATTTTTGGCGCCCCTGAAAATCAGGGGATTGGCTTCTGCTAAAAATTAGTGAAAAAATGCTTTAAGCGCCAATGTTAATTGCTATATTACAGGATGAAATCGCGGCGCTACGTACGCACAAAAGTACTTTAAAATTGATCGGCTATCATGACTGAGACGAAAGAAAGCTTGCATGAGGCGCTACAACGTTATTTTGGCTTCGACAACTTCAAGGGAAACCAGGAAGCGATCGTTGAAAGCGTCCTTAACGGAAAAGACACCTTTGTAATCATGCCAACCGGTGGCGGTAAATCGCTCTGCTACCAACTGCCTGCCTTGATGATGGGAGGTACTGCCATCATTATATCACCCCTGATTGCACTTATGAAAAATCAGGTGGATTCTATCCGGGGCTATAGCCAAAGCGACGATGTGGCGCATTTTTTAAACTCGTCGCTAACCAAAGCGCAAATGAAGCTGGTAAAACAAGACATTGCCAGTGGTAAAACAAAGCTTCTGTTTATTGCGCCGGAAACGCTTACTAAAGACGAAAATATTGAATTTTTTCAAAATGCGGATGTTTCTTTTGTTGCTGTAGACGAAGCGCATTGTATTTCCGAATGGGGGCACGACTTCAGGCCCGAGTACCGCCGCATCCGGGCCATGCTTGACGCCATCGGCACAGACATTCCGGTCATTGCACTGACAGCCACCGCTACCCCAAAAGTGCAGTCGGACATTGTGAAAAACCTGAACATGCAAGGCGAAAACCTGTTCATGTCTTCGTTCAACCGCCATAACCTTTATTATGAGGTTCGGCCGAAGCTGAAAAAGGAACAAACCTTTAAAATGATCATCCAGATCATTAAAGGCATGCCACGCCAATCCGGTATCATTTACGTACAGAGCCGTAAATCGGCCGAAGACATCGCACAAATGCTGGTTGTCAACGACATCAAAGCAGCACCATACCACGCAGGGCTTGATGCTAAAACACGCAGCAAAACCCAGGACGATTTTCTGATGGAAGAAGTGGATGTGATCGTTGCCACCATCGCATTCGGCATGGGCATTGACAAGCCGGACGTCCGTTTTGTCATTCATTACGACATTCCCAAAAGTATAGAAAACTACTATCAGGAAACCGGGCGGGCAGGCCGGGATGGCCTGGAGGGGAAGTGCATCTCATTTTATTCCTATGCAGATATTTTGCGACTGGAAAAATTCCTTCGGGATAAACCGGTTGCAGAACGCGAAATGGGAGCGCAACTTATGCAGGAAGTAATGGCTTATGCCGAAACAACTGCCTGTCGTCGCCGCTTTCTGCTGCACTATTTCGGCGAGCACTACGACGATTCAAACTGCAGCGATATGTGCGACAATTGTCGCTATCCCAAACAAAAAATAGAGGTTCAGACCGAATTACAGCAAACGCTGAGTTCTATTTCACAACTGGATGAAAATTATGGAATTAAAACGATTGTAGAATTCATAACGGGGGAAGAAACCAAAGAAATGAAGGACTACAAGTTCCATAAAAAACAACTTTTTGGCATTGGTAAAGATAAAGATGAAAGCTTCTGGGGATCCATTCTGCGCCAGGCTTTGCTCAATGACTTTATATATAAGGATATAGAAAGTTATGGCACCTTAAAACTGACGCAAAAAGGCCGCGATTTTATAAAAAAGCCGCATTCCTTCCATATTTCACTCAACCATAACTTCGAAAAAGAACCCGTCGACCTCGACGAGTCAGCCGGAAAAACAGCCGTTCTCGACGAAACTTTGCTGAACCTTCTCAAAGACCTCCGGAAGCGGGAAGCCAAGCGTCATAATGTGCCGCCTTTTGTTATTTTTCAGGATCCTTCACTCGAGGACATGGCTACCCAGTACCCCATTTCGCTGGAAGACATGACCAAAGTAAGCGGGGTGAGCCTTGGTAAAGCACAACGCTATGGCAAACCCTTTATTCAACTGATTGACAAATATGTGGAAGACAATGAAATTGAGCGACCAACGGATATTGTCGTCAAGCAGGTGGCCAACAAGTCGAAAGTAAAAGTCAACATCATTCAGGGAATTGACCGGAAAATGCCGCTCGAAGACATTGCGCGCACCAACAATCTTTCGATGGAAGAGTTGATGGAAGAATTAGACGCCATCGTTGTTTCCGGCACCAAAGTGAATATTGATTATTACCTCAACGAAAGTATTGATGAATACGCCCGGGAGGAAATTTATGAGTATTTCCGGGAAGCTGCTACTGATTCGGCCAAAGAAGCCTATAAACATTTGAAAGACGACGACATCACCATAGAGGAGATTGAATTGATCCGCATCAAATTTTTATCTGATTTGGGGAATTAAGCAACTTCGGCAGCCTCTTTAAGGCGGGTAACTTTGCAAAGCCTGTAAAGCCAGCGCTCCTAAGGATGTTGCCGCCAACCAAAAGCGGGCGTCCCTGTAAAATGGCTTCGTTTTCTCTGATAGCATCTCGGTCTTTTTTGTTTTATGTTTTCATTTTACGTCGGCAAGTGACGCAAAATGCCTGCGGATTTTGGCAAATTCATCTGCTGAAATTCCCTCACTCAGGAAACATACCAAAAAAGATGCCATAGCATTTTTATACAATATGTTCGGAGAAGCATTTTCCTTGATTTCATCATTTATAAAATCAGCGAACATGAAACACACCTTGTTTTTTGCCGTCATTTTGCTGGCTCTGAGCGCCTCGAAGTGCGAAAAGAAAACCATTTTTACTGCCGGTGTTCCATTTACACTCAAAATGAATGGAATGGCCGGAACAGCTGACAAAAGCATTTCGGCTGTGTTTACCGCAGTGAAGGAAGATTCCCGCTGTCCAAAAGAAGTAAATTGCATTCAGGCCGGGCGTGCTGTTGTAGAATTGGCCGTTACGGCAGGAGAGGAAACCACCACACTGCAATTGGTATTGGAAGGAAGCGGGGCTGCAAGTCCGGGAAAAACAGCAGGATCCTACACATTCAATCTTCAAAAATTAGACCCCTGGCCTGTGGCCGGAAAAACAACAGCTCCCGCCGACTACATTGCGACATTATTGATTGAAAAAACACCCATGCAGTAGAGCGCATTAGCCCGCAACCGAAATGGTTTTGATGTTGCAGAACTCTTTCAACCCTATTTCGGAAAGCTCCCGGCCGTAGCCGGAAAGTTTTATTCCGCCAAATGGCAGACGGGGATCAGATTTGACCATTGCATTGATAAAAACGGCACCGGCTTCGATTTTCCGGGCAACCTGCACGGCATGCTCGGTATCTTTAGACCAAATGGAAGCCCCTAATCCATAATTGGTTGAATTGGCGCGTTTTATCAACTCGTTTTCTGTGCGGGAAACAAAAATGGAAGCCAATGGTCCGAACGTTTCCTCATTGAAGACGGGCATATTGGCCTGGCCATTCAACAGCAAGGTGGGTTGGAAATTGCACCCGCTGCGCTGCCCCCCCCATGCAATGGCAGCACCGCGCTCGATGGATCGGCGCATCTGGCGCTCAAGGTTGTCTGCCAAATCAATGCGGGCCATGGGGCCCATTTGGGTGTGTTGGCTAAGCGGATCTCCCTGCCCGATTTTTTTCACCTCCTCCAATACGGCTGCCGTAAAATCATCGGCAATGTGGCGGGTTACCAAAAATCGCTTGCCGCAAATGCAGCTTTGTCCGGCATTCATCATGCGGGACTGTACGGCTACTTTGGCTGCTTTCCCAATATCCGCATCATCGAGGACAACGATGGGGTCGCTACCACCAAGTTCAAGTACTGTTTTTTTGATATACCGCCCGGCAATGGAGGCTACTTTTGATCCGGCTGTTTCACTGCCTGTAAGGGTAATCCCCTGTACGATCGGCTGCCGGATGGCAAATTCAACGTCACTAACACCGATGATCAGTACCTGAAAAACACCTTCCGGGAATCCTGCTTTTCTAAACAGAGCTTCGATGGCCAGGGCGCAGCCGCAGACCGTTGGCGCATGTTTAAGCATGGTGACATTACCCGCCAGCAAAGCCGGAACCGCATAACGAAACACCTGCCAGAAGGGGAAATTCCAGGGCATTACCGCCAGCACAGCGCCAATGGGATCAAACACTATTTTATTGGAGTATTCGGTAATAACAGAGATTTCGGCCAGCATTGCCGGGCCCTCTTTAGCAAAATAGGCACACGTCCATGCACATTTTTCAATCTCAGCCCGCGCTTCACTGATGTGCTTACCCATTTCGCGTGTGATGAGTAAGGCCAGCTTGTCGGTGTTTTCCCGCAATAAAGTTGAGAGGTTCAGAAAACAACGGGCCCGATCTTCCATGGGTTGCTGCCGCCAGTAGGCAAACATTTTTTCGGCCCGCTCCGAGCGCTCTACAATATCGCGGCGGTTCATCACTGGGTAGCTTTCAACAACTTCACCGGTATAGGGATTGACTGTCTGAAAAACAAGTTCGGGTGTGGTACTCATGGCTGACAATTTTGATGGTGAATGATGCCTGGAACAACGCTTACCGGATCACAGCTCAGAGAAATAAAGCTTAAAGTTAATGTTCTTTATAAAAAAAGTTAAATCCTGGAGTTAATTCCGTACGGTTTGCGTAAAAAGGCATGCAACCTTTTATCCAAATTATCCTTTCATATACCCTGTTAAACGATTCGATTCGATTTTTTGATATTTCGTAGAATTTTTACTCACTACACTATCCATTCCTGCGTTACCAAGCAGAACAAATTATTTTTATGAAACGATCTGTCTACTTTTTTACTGCGCTCTTTTTGTTGCTGCAGCATGCAATGCCCGCCCAGCAACAATATACGATTAGTGGTTCCGTCAGAGATGGCCAAAACGGGGAAACCCTTATCGGTGCTTCGATTTTGGCATTTCCGTCAGAACTTGGTACAACGACCAATGAATATGGCTTTTATTCCCTTTCCCTGCCCGAAGCCGATTCGATTGTGCTCGAAT
This sequence comes from Saprospiraceae bacterium, assembly GCA_013361075.1. Taxonomy (GTDB): domain Bacteria; phylum Bacteroidota; class Bacteroidia; order Chitinophagales; family Saprospiraceae; genus JABWAJ01. Next base: position 14,419 of record JABWAJ010000055.1, read on the forward strand.
TCAGTTATGTGGGCTTTCAACCCATCCGTAAAACCATTTCGCTGAGGGCAAACGCCAAAGTGGACATGGAAATGGGCTCCGGCGTTCAGTTGGAAGAAGTGGTGGTGAAAGCCAATGCTTACCGCGAGCAATTGAAATCCACCGAAATGAGTGTGGAAACCATTTCGCCGCGCGAAGCCAAGTTGTTGCCGGTAGCTTTTGGCGAAAGCGACATCCTGAAAATTCTCCAGCTCAAACCTGGTATTCCCTCTGGATCGGAAGGAACGACAGGCCTGTTTGTACGCGGCGGCGGTTCTGACCAGAACCTGATTGTTCTGGACGAAGCCACCGTTTACAACCCCAACCACTTGTTTGGCTTTTTCAGTACGTTCAACTCTGACGCGGTCAAAGATCTAAAGCTTTACAAAGGCGGCTTCCCCGCTCAATACGGAGGTCGGTTGTCCTCGGTTATTGATGTACGGCTGAAAGAAGGGAACAGCAAGAATTTTTCTGGCTCTGGCGGTCTTGGACTCATCTCTTCCCGCCTTACGCTGGAGGGCCCAATTCAACGCAATAAATCTTCCTTCATCGTTTCGGGCAGGCGAACCTATGTCGATGTGTTTACCCGCCTCGTCAATAAAGCCAATGAAGGAGTAGAAGACTATTCCCCCATACCCGATTACTATTTTTATGATTTGAATACAAAACTCAATTTCGACCTCGGAGAAAAAGACCGGCTTTTTTTAAGTGGGTACTTTGGCCGGGATGTATTTGGTTTTGATGGCGATTTTTTCGACTTTAATTTCGATTGGGGCAATGCCACAGGTACGGTGCGCTGGAACCACGTTTTCGATGCCAAGCTTTTTGCAAATACAACGTTTACGTATTCTGACTACCAATACAATATTCAGAATAAACTCACTGGCTTTTCTTTTAACCTTGGATCAAACATTCGGGATGCCAACCTGAAAACGGACTTTTTTTATGCCTTGAACAACAAACATACCCTGCGTTTTGGAGGCAATGCGACGTACCACCAATTCGAGGTTGGTCGCCTGAAAGCGGGTAGTGACGATGGATCAGTTTCGTATTCAGCAGGAAATGATTACAACGGAACCGAAGCTGGTGCCTACCTTTCCGACGACTGGACCGCCAGTGAAAAGCTAAAAATCAACATGGGCCTGCGGTTCAGCGGCTTTTTCAACGATGGCCAATCGTACTTTGGCATCGAACCAAGGATTGCTGCCAATTACTCCTGGACAGAACGCCTCAGTCTGAAAGCCAGCTATGCCCGGATGTACCAATACCTTCATTTAGTAGCCAATGCCGGCGTGGCGTTGCCTACCGACATCTGGTATCCTTCTACGGAGGCCATCAAGCCGCAGCGCTCCGATCAGGTTGCTTTGGGGGTTTCCTACCTGCTGGGTAAAGACTACTTCCTGGAAGTAGAAACCTACTATAAAGACCTGAAAAACCAGCTGGAATTTGTGGATGGAGCAGAAATTTTTGCCAATGACGCCCTTGAAAATGAGTTTGCCATAGGCAAGGGATATGGCTACGGACTTGAAGTTGGCATCGAAAAAAATGAAGGCAGGCTTACGGGATGGATTGGTTATACCCTGGCACTGACCCGCCGGGGCGATTTCAAAACCATTGACGCACTGGAGCGATTTTCGGATACCAGTTATTTTTCTCCTATATATGATCGGCGCCATGATTTGTCCATCGTCGGGATTTATGAAATCAGCCGCAGGTTGTCCGTTTCAGCAACGTTTGTTTACGGTTCAGGCGACCTTCGCTGGTTACCGGGCGGACGGTTTACCTTCCAGGATGTATACGGAGGCGGTTTCCAGGCTGTAACCCCCGATTATCTGGAGCGCAATACCTACCGGCTTCCGGCTTATCACCGTTTAGATCTGGGCCTCATCATCCGGTTTTTTCCCAAGTGGGGTGAAAGCGATCTGACCATCAACATCATCAATGCTTATGATCGCAGGAACACCTTTTTTATTTATCTGGAGCCGATCTTCCGGGAAGAAGGCAATGGCGAAAACTCCATTGAGATACCAGAGCGCATTGCCGCCAAGCAAGTATCACT
>JABWAJ010000621.1 GCA_013361075.1 Saprospiraceae bacterium
ATTTGGTTCAAAAACTTCAGGAAAAATACCCCACCGTTCGTTTTCAGTTCAAAGAAAATGCTCCGGTAGGTATAGTGAATGCAGACAAATCAGGCCTGACTTCAGTTGCCATCAACCTATTGGAAAATGCCGTAAAATATTCGCCCGAGCCTGCAGAAATTGAAGTGCGGCTGGCCCGGAAAAACGGTACAATAGAGTTCGAGGTAGCTGATAACGGCATCGGTATCGAAGACAAGGAAAAAATTCGGATATTCGAAAAATTTTATCGCATTGGCAATGAAGACACCCGCCAGACCAAGGGCACAGGACTGGGCTTATTTATTGTCAAAGAAGTCATCCGGGCGCATGGCGGAGACATTGTCATTTTAAACAACCAGCCGAAAGGCAGCATTTTTAGGGTAACTTTGCCGATAAAAGCATCCCTGCCCCCAAAGAGAGCGTAGCTATTGGTTGTTCCATGAATAATAAGTGGTCAGCTCTGCTTTTAGAGGTTGGGGTTTTAAAATTATCACATGCAGCGTATATTTTTAGCAGAAGATGAAGAGAATATCCGGGAGGTGGTCAAACTCAATCTGGAATTGGAAAACTATGAAGTCATTGCAAGCGGCAATGGCAGGCAGGCGTTAAAAATTCTGGGAGAGCAGCATTTTGACCTGTTGATTCTGGATGTCATGTTGCCGGAAGTGGATGGTTTTCAGATTTGTGAACAGGTGCGCCTTACCAACCGGGAGGTACCAATTATTTTCCTGACGGCTAAAGACACCGCTATGGACCGCATCACCGGATTGCGGAGGGGAGCAGACGATTACCTGACCAAGCCTTTCAATTTGGAAGAGTTGTTGCTGCGGGTCAGCAACCTCATCCGCCGGACCAACCGCCTTGTTGAAAACACATCAGATATTTATGAATTCGACGGACGGCGCATCAATTTCGCGACTTACGAAGCAACGGTCAACGGCGAAGTCATTTCCCTCACCAAAAAAGAAACCATGCTGCTCAAGTTGCTCATTGACCGCAAAAACGAAGTGGTTTCGCGCCAGCAAATTTTGCAATCCGTCTGGGGTTACGATGTTTATCCTTCTACACGCACCATTGACAATTTCATCCTTTCTTTCCGCAAATATTTTGAGGTAGATCCGCGCAATCCGCAGCGGTTTTTGTCCATTCGCGGGGTTGGGTATAAGTTTGTAGACTAAAAGCGGGGACACCTGTTTTAATTTTCGTTGTTCAGAAACCTGCACCGAAATCCGGGCGCTCCATCCAGTTGGTACCGGAATTCCAGAACGTTGCCCGCCTGTATCCGGCCTAACTCATAAACTGTTTTCGGGTAGGTAAGCCCACTTTCATATTCGTTTAAAACAAGGTCTCCAAAAACAGTGATGGTTGTAAAAAGCAGGCAGTGGGGCTGTTCGGCCATTTGCTCCGGGGCCTTAAACACTACTGCTCTGTTCAGTTCACTATCTGAAGCAGATGTTTTGTTCAGGTTCATTAAAACCCCCAGAGGGATCCTGAATTTCTGGTCGTCCTCCGTCAGAAATTCCTGAGCAGCAATACACAGGATGGCTTCTACCCGAATGTTTTCGGGAACCAGGATACCGCCTTCACACAATTGAGGCGCCAGATTTTGTGTAATGGCCACCTGGGGTTCCTTATCCAGAGCACACTGCATGGTTTCGGTCACCACCAGGTGAAGGGGGTGCAATTCCGGCCATTGGAAGGTAGCTGCATCGGCAAGCAGAAAATCAGCTACGCGGTCATTCAATCCAAAAGTCTGAAACAAATGTTGCGCGTTGTCCAATGATTCAGGGTGGATGTCGAGCAAAGTGAATTGTATTTCAGCCGGGCTGAACCGGGTGGAAATGGCCAGTGCCAAAGGTGCAAAAGGCCCGCAACCAGCGTACAAAATTTGCAATGGCGTGTCCGGAAAACGCTGCTGTGCGTCATGAATTGCTGCTTCAAGACCTTGCAGAAATTTGGCCGTACGCATAAAATCCTGAATACAACGAGCTGCATCTTCCGGCGAAATGGCTTTACCGGAAGGGAGTTGCGTCGCTTTACTTTCGCCAACTTTCCAAGTGGAAAGCACCGTACAGAGGTCATAAAAAGCATTGGCAGCTGCACTCAGTTGCGCAATGTCGCTGGCCGGGTTGAGGAGCTGAGCGGCAATTTCATGAAGTTGCGTTTGTTCGGTTGCGATAGATTCGTATGGCATTTTTCTTTCTGATACAAGATGAACCCGGGCTTCACAATCAAGCCACTATTTCACAATCACTGCCGGAATATTTTGTTCCCGGAACATCTGATTGTAGGCCACAATATCTTTACCCAGCAAATCGCGCATGGCGGCCTGGTGGGTATTCCACTGCGCTTCGAGGTCGCGGAGGCGCTCCCGAACGCCTTGTGTGATGCGCGGGTCGTGGACGTCTACCTTGCCACGAAGGTCGAAATATTCGGCGTTGAGTTTGCTTGGCCAATTGATCACATCCTGGAAATTGCGCTGGCGGCTTTCCACAATATTGGCTTCCCAGGCGTCAATTTTTTTGATGAGGTTTTCGCCTTGTTGGAGCATGGCCTCGGTTTTATCCATTCCTTTCAAGGCTTCGTTGATGCCTTCCAGCTGTTTTTTGACTTTGCGCAGGTTCGTCACTGCTTCGTGCATGTTGCGGATATCCTGTGTCAACCGTTCGAGCAATTGCTGCTGGGCGGTCCAGTCAGCGGGATTGACGGAAAGCCGCGGGTCGGCCACCACGGCGAACGAAACTTCGGATACGATGCCTTTGTGGTTCAACCGCGCTTTGTATTGCCCCGGCGCTACGCGGTAACCACGGTAATCGCCATAAACAAAAGCTCCCTGAACGCCGGGAATGCCTTCGGTGCGGAAATCCCAGGCATAGCGGTTGAGGCCGGCTTCTGCAGGAATAACGGCTGCTGGTGGCGGACCACCAGGGTAAGGTTTGAACGTTTCGTCTCTTTTATTGGTCAGGGTACGGATGATTTTTCCGGAAGCATCCAAAATTTCGAGGGTAAGCAAATTGGTATCTGCTTTTTCTTTCAGATAATAATCCAGAATGACACCGTCCAATGGGTTTCGGCCAATGCCGGGGATGTTTTCCGGCAACCAGGGTGGAGAGAAGCTGCTGAAACGAACGGTGGTTTTGGGGGCATAAATTTGGGCA
>JABWAJ010000622.1 GCA_013361075.1 Saprospiraceae bacterium
ATTGGGTATTGGCTGCTACACAGGGCAGGACCAACTGATTGTATTGAAGAAGACTGATGCTTTCTGCCATCACGGGCATACCGTTCACCACTTTTATTACATGCGCGCCATTGTCTGACAAGAGGTAAACCCCGCCAAGGCAGCTTTTAGCCAATGCTTCGGGCTGCAGCCGCTTGAGTTTGAGCTCACCCCGCACCTGGTCCTGTTCATCCAATGCCACGAGCCAATAGCCGCTCAGGCTGTTTTTACAAACCAGCAAAAGCGGCAATCCTTCATACAATTCGTAATCAACTACACTGTACTCCGGAGGATAGATGATTGCGGCTTTTTTGAGCGCAGAAACGGAAACTTCGGGGAGTAACCCGGATTGGGGTTCCAAAGCAATGGTTAGAAAAGCAGCTGAGGTTGACCGAAGCGGCCATTTAACAGTAGCGAAACCGATGCAGGAAATGACCAGGGTGTCGGGGAGTTTTTCCAGGCTGATAGAAAACCTGCCTGTGACATCGGACACAGCACCAACGTCGTTTTGCGGGGCGTAGATGTTGACGTGCTCAATGGGTTGTTTTGTTTGTGCATGTGTAATGACGCCTTGCCAAACGAGTGGTTGAGCAGCCCCTGCGGCACTCAGCCAGCAGAGGAGGAAGGTAGCGATAGTTTTCATAGCTGAGCATTTTAGGCAATCAAGATAAGGTACTTTGCCGTCGGTGCCTGCAAAATTTACAAAAATCCACCCTTATTTTACTAAAATTGTCGAGTAAATACGATTCATACCTCACCCGCGGTGCTGAACGGAGGCCGTAATTTATTTTGGCAGGTTTTCGGTTTCTATGTTGGCAACTGCTGCTTTTCCTCTGAACAACACCGTTTTGATGTCCCTGAATTCAGCAACCCGTTCGAGGTCTTTTGGCACCAATTCATTGGCTTCGAATTCGTAGATAAAAGTGGCGTGGATGTTCAGCGGGTCGCGGGTAGCAGGCTGCACCTTTGTCAATTTGTTGATTTCCCGGTAATAGTTGATCGCAGGTTCAAACAAGGCACTGTTGCTGATGGAAATGGTCTCCGTACCATCCCCGATTGCTGAATTGGCGCGCGCAACAACCTCCATGGCATCTTTGGTATGTGCGTCATATTGCCAGGTATGGGTGTATTGCAGGTTTGCATTGGAGGCAAAATGATAAACAAGGGGAAGGGCCAATAAGGCCAGCAGCCCCCAATCTGAAACGGGCTGCAACGAAGGCCGTAACTTCTGGCGCCAGATAGCCGCCATTTCGTACCATGCCAGTCCAAACAAAGGAATAAAAATGAGGGCCGTTCTTTCTGCAGGATAGTTTGCCCCAAACAAATGATGCTCGGCCACAAAACCCGCTGTAATCAGCAAAATCAGGCTAAGAACTTTTTGCAGGCGGCGGTGTAAAAACTTCTGAAAGGCGGCAGTGACCACGGCTGTTGCCAACAGGCCAATGACAGCATACTTGACGATTGTATTTACGCCATCAGGATATGTTGAAAAATAAAAAGAACAGTTGATCAAAGAGTCTAAGGAGCCGACCAGTTTTTTTTCTCCAAAATAAAGCTGGTTTTCCCGGCTTAACTGGAGCAGTGTAGTCAAACTCCCTTTTAACGACCACGAAGCGAGCGCCAAAATACCGGCAAAAGCCAGGTGCTGCCAGGTTTTCCCTTTCCGGTATAAAAATGCCCACAACGGATACTGTACTGCAAAAACGGCCAGGAGGGCGAGGTAAAAATTGATGGCCGACAAATTGGACAGCAGCACAAGGAAGGCAAAAAACATGGCAACTGTGAAATCCAGCAAAAAGCTATTCCCGGTGTGTTCGCTCAAGTCCCTGCGAAGGAAAAAATACAACGAGGCTGCCATAAAGCCGAGCGATAAGCCGTACCCCCGGGCAATGGAAAAAAAATCCAGCAAAAATGGATTGACCACCATCAAAATAGCTCCAAGGAGGGCAAACAAACTACTTTTTGCCCCTTTGAGCAATAGAAAAACAAAGGTTGAAAAAACCAGGAAAGCCAGTACATTGGGCAGGCGCAGCGAAAGTTCCCGGTCGCCAAAAAGGGTGGAGCAGATGCCCATCAACCACGTATTCAGGGTATGGTTGTTGGGAGAAGTTGCCCATAAAGGGCTTCCTTTAATAATGGTATAACTCAGGCTTTCGTCATGAGTAAAAGAAAGGCCGCTGGCCCGAATCAAAACATAGGAAAACAGCGCAGCGAACAACGCAATCAAGGAAAGTTTCTGCAGTTTGTTGTTCATATCCAAAATTGTTTTGGAAAACCACTGGCATTAAAGCGCCTTTCGAATGACACAAATCACCGATAAGCCAATTCGCCGGAAGGTAATTTTATCGATCAGCGCAAAAACCGGCACTAAAAAATTGAACAGTTTCATTTCGCCTTCCGGAATCGACTTGTGTTTTAGTAAATTTCCACTGATAAACCACGCAAGAATTCCCATCGCATTGAAATAAAAAACATCAACCAACCGGCCATGCCGGGTCATCAATGCGGTCAGATTTTTTTTATTGTAGCGCCTGAAATGTTCCAGAGTTACATCGAATCCATTGTATAATGCCTGGTGAGCAGGGACCAAAACCGTGAGCATGCCGTTGGTTTTCAGCAATTTCACCATGTTTTCGATGGCCAGATTGTCGTTTTTGATGTGCTCCACTACGTTCAGGCAAAAAATGCTGTCGAAACGACCCAATAATTCAGGATAAGTACGCTCAAAATACGGATGCGCGATGTCTATGTCAAGCACCCTTGTATCATCCAGTCCAAACTTGTCTTTGATGATGTTCCTGTAATTGAGTCGGATATCGGAAAGCACAATAGGCTGGTTGCTCCGGATGAAGAATTGCGAGATATTCCCCACACCGCTGCCAATTTCCAGAATATTGCCCGTACAAAAAGGTGCAATGGTTCGGTACATCCATTGGTTGAAATTGTCTGCGGCCGAAATCACATCCAGCACTTCCAGCCCTTCCTGGTCAATGTCCTTGTATTCGAACTCCGGCTTCATTTGATGAAATTGTACTTGATGATGCAGTATATGGCGCGGAAGCCGTCTTTCCATCCAATTTTTTTCCCTTCCTCAAAAGTCCGGCCGTAGTAGGAAATGCCCACTTCATAGATCCGGACATTTGGGAT
>JABWAJ010000623.1 GCA_013361075.1 Saprospiraceae bacterium
ACTTGTTTAGCCATGCTGTCTTACATTATACTCCAGCTACTGCGTGACCTACGGTAGCCGGATCATTATTTTTTGCCAGAAATTCATTGGCTAAGTTGAGAAAATTGACGCTCCCGCTGCCGCCGGCATTGATCAACACGACAGGCATGTGCATGTTGGGGGCCTCCCCGATTTTAGAGTTTCGGTGAATGATGGTATCATAAACCTTCTCCTGAAAAATTTCCCGTACCTTACTGATCACCACATTGGCCAGGCGGAGGCGGCTGTCGTACATGGACAACAGAATTCCTTCGATCACTAAGTTGGGATTGAGGTTTTTCTGAACCAGCCGAATGGTCTCCTGCAATTTAGCCAATCCTTCCAGCGCAAAAAATTCGCACTGAACCGGCACCAATACCGAGTCGGAAGCTGTCAGTGCATTCAGCGTTGTCAGGCCAAGGGAGGGCAGGCAGTCAATGAACACATAATCGTATTCATGCTTGACTTTATTGATGATGTCCTGCATGACAAATTCACGACGGTCACGGTTGACCAATTCGATCTCAGCCCCTACCAGGTTGATGTGAGAGGGCATGATGTGCAAATTCGGTGTTTCCGTCTCATAAATGGCTTCAGTTGGGTCCAGCTCGTTGCTGATGCAATCATAAATGCTGGTTTCCACCACATCCGCAGTCAGCCCCACCCCTGAAGAAGCATTGGCCTGCGGATCTGCATCAATCAACAGCACCTTTTTCTCCAGAATAGCCAGGCTTGCTGCCAGATTAATGGCTGTTGTTGTTTTGCCGACGCCGCCTTTCTGGTTGGCTATGGCGATCACTTTTCCCATTTACCCGGTGTTTTATCGAAATGATAGGTGAAGCTAAGGGATTTTTCATGACTTCACCTGTATAAGGAAGATCGTGGCAAAATGGACTTGCTAAAGCTCCATGCTTCCGCCAACGGGGAGCAAAATTAACGATTTTCCCCTATCCGAGAAAGCTTTTTTTACAGCATCGTGATCAATTTTGATGTAGCCAAAGGTATCGTAGTGGCATCCGACAACAGTATTGCACCGAATGAAATCGCTCGCAATCAGGGCATCGGCATAATCCATCGTAAAATTGCCTCCAATGGGCAAAATTGCAAAATCGAGCGAAGGGCAGGTCATCGGGATCAGTTGCATATCCATAGTAAGGGCAGTATCGCCAGCAAAGTAAAAAGAGCATTCTTCATTCCAGATTACAAACCCGCCCGGGTTGCCCCCGTAAGATCCGTCGGGAAGCATGCTCGAATGCACTGCATTCACATACCTGGCCTTTCCAAAATCGAAAGCCCACTTCCCACCGTGGTTCATGCCATGCCCTGGTACACCCTGTTTTTCATACCAGGTTACTATTTCGTAATTAGAGACAATAGGTGCACCTGTGCGCCGGGCAATTGCCGCAGCATCGGCTACGTGATCGCCATGTCCGTGCGACAACAAAATCCAATCGGCAGGAATGCGGTCTACCTCTATGGCGGCAGCCAGCTCATTCATGCTGATAAAAGGATCGAAAAGCAAATGGCGGCCCATCGTTTCGATGCCGAAAGAAGAATGGCCATAGTAGGTGATTTTCATGTTTCTGCGCTTTGATTAAAGGCCGTAAAGATAGCAGACAGGATTTTTGTTTACCAAGACACATTTTATCTTTATTTTCGCAGTCAGGTGGAACCTTGTTTTCGCCTCAACCAAATTATGCTTCCTTAACCGGGAAAAAACAACCTAACCAAATTTATGAATCGAATTGTAACGCTGGATGAGTTCATCATCCGCAGACAAAAGGATTTTCCTTTTGCTTCAGGCGAGCTCACCGGATTGCTTCGCGACATTGGCGTAGCCGCCAAAATTGTCAACCGAGAAGTGAACAAAGCCGGACTACTCAACATTCTGGGGGTTGCCGATTCGCAAAACTCGACTGGCGACGTGGTTCAAAAACTGGACCTTTATGCCAACGACAAACTAATAGAATGCCTGAAAAACAGTGGAGAATGTTGTGGCGTCGCTTCAGAAGAATGCGAAGAACTGATCGCCATTCCGCCTGTTGACGACAAGCCTTCCAAATATGTTGTCGTATTCGACCCGCTCGACGGCTCATCCAATATTGATGTCAATGTTTCGGTCGGTACCATTTTCGGCATTTATCGCCGGGTGAGCGACACAGCAGGCCCCTGCGCAATTGAGGATTTTTTACAGAAAGGCAACCAGTTGGTCGCTGCCGGATACGTGCTTTACGGTACCTCTACCCTGCTCGTTTACACGACCGGCCGCGGAGTGAACGGGTTCACACTTGACCCGACTATCGGTGAATTTTGCCTTTCCCATCAAAATATCCAGATTCCGGCGCGCGGCAATTATTATTCGGTCAATCAGGGTTACTACCTCAAGTTTGATCTCGAAATGCGCCGCTACATTGACCACTGTTCGGATATGAACCTGATGCTCCGCTACATTGGCTCCATGGTGTCGGACATCCACCGAATCCTGTTTCAGGGTGGCATCTTTTTGTATCCCAATACCCGCAAATACCCACAGGGAAAACTGCGTCTGGTATACGAATGTAACCCGCTGTCGTTCATCGTGGAACAAGCCGGCGGCAAAGCCATGACCTGCCAGCTGGAACGGGTACTCGACCTGGAAGTGAATCACCTGCACCAGCGGGCTACCATTGCCATGGGCTCACCCGATATGGTGGACGAAATGAAGGAATTTGTGCAACGGTACAGCGCGACGCCGATTTTTGGGAAACGGTGATTTGTTATTGGTTAATTGGTGATTGGTTACTGGTTATTGGCAGGTTTGGGAAATGAGGATGGAATGGAATGGCTATGATGGTTTTAGGCAATGGCATCTGGACCAGAGCACGCTGCGGTGGGGTAAAAAATCCCGAAGGGATTGAATGTGAATAGCCTCCGATGCTACAGGCTAGTATCGGCATTGTATAAAAGCAGTGAATAAATTCGACACACCATGTTATGAAAACGAGCTTGTCAGCACTTCATTGGAAGCTGCAATCTTGTCGTATGGAGTCGCCATACAGCGCCCCGGTAGGTGGGATTGTGTAAAGAAGCAAAAGGCAAATTGCAAGGGGCAATTTTGTTTCGTAAAGTTTGATGTTTTCGCAAGCAATCAGATTGAGTTTACGGAA
>JABWAJ010000624.1 GCA_013361075.1 Saprospiraceae bacterium
CTTGTCAGAAGCAGAAGAGCGGTGTGAAAAAGCCAACTTAAATGTAGAAAGATTGGCTGGGGTAAAGCCAATAAGGGAGTGCAGCCTTTTGGCCAATTCCTTGTCTTCAGATAAGAAGTAGTTGTACAATCTGAATATAAATCGCAAGGCTTCTCCGGTTAAATGTTAGGCTTCAAAATGTTTAAAAATAACAGACGAATTATGGCCGCCGAATCCAAAAGTATTGCTCAATACCGCCTTGACTTTGCGCTCCTGTGCCTGGTTGAATGTTAAATTAAGGCGATTGTCTAATTCAGGATCGTCGGTAAAGTGATTAATTGTTGGCGGAATAAAATTATGCCCGATTGCCAGAATACAGGCGATTGCTTCCACCGCCCCCGCAGCGCCCAGCAAGTGGCCGGTCATGGACTTGGTAGAACTGATATTCAGTTTATAAGCATGTTCGCCAAATACTTTCTGAATTGCTTTGGTTTCAGCAATGTCACCAAGTGGGGTAGACGTGCCATGCACGTTGATATAATCGATTTCCTCTGCATTCATTTTTGCATCCCGCAATGCCATTTGCATGACATTGGTCGCGCCCAGGCCTTCCGGGTGGGGTGCAGTGATGTGGTAAGCATCAGCAGTAGCGCCTGCGCCAACCATTTCAGCGTATATTTTTGCACCTCGTTTGAGTGCATGCTCCAGTTCTTCCAGAATGAGTGCGCCACCGCCTTCGCCCAAAACAAAGCCATCACGGTCAAGGTCGAAAGGACGGGAAGCCGTTTTGTAGTCATCATTCCGTGTGGAAAGGGCTTTCATGGCGTTGAAGCCGCCAACCCCTGCTTTCACCACCGCGGCTTCAGAACCTCCGGAGACAACGATGTCATTGCGGCCCAGCCGAATGGAATCGAATGCATTCATGAGTGCGTGGGAAGCCGAGGCACAGGCAGAAACCGTTGCATAATTGATCCCGCGGAAGCCATATTTTATGGAAATATGACCTGCCGCAATATCAGAAATCATCTTGGGAATCATGAAGGGGTTGTAGCGGGGCACGCCATTACCCACCGTAAAATCTTCAATTTCCTTTTCCAGAGAACGCAAACCGCCAATACCGGAACCCCAGATGACACCTACGCGGTCAACATCCAGTTTTGAAATATCCAATCCTGAGTCCAGAATCGCTTCATCAGCGCAGACCATCGCATAGACGCTGAAATTATCCAGCCTTCGCACTTCGCGGGGGTCTATGAACTCCTCCGGTTTTAGATTCTTCACTTCGCAGGCAAACTGCGTTTTAAATTGGCTGGCATCAAAATGGGTGATGAGATTAGCGCCACTTACGCCATTTTGCAAACCCTCAAGGTATTCCCTGATGTTGTTGCCAATGGGAGTAAGTGCTCCTAAACCCGTTACGACAACTCTTTTCATTGAGCGTATTTTTTTGGCTTCCCAAAAAAGAGGAAAAACCCACAAACCGGAAACAGAATCTCACAGTTTGTGGGTTTGCGACAACGGATTCCCTGGGGTTTCCGCCGGTTGAGCATGAACATGACCGCTATTGGAGCTGCGACTCTAAGTAGCTGACGGCTTGTCCGACCGTTTGAATCTTTTCAGCTTGTTCGTCGGGAATGGAAATATCGAACTCTTTCTCAAATTCCATGATCAGTTCTACCGTGTCGAGCGAGTCTGCGCCGAGGTCATTGGTGAAGCTGGCTTCAGAAGTTACTTCCGATTCGTCAACGCCCAATTTGTCAACGATGATCTTACTTACTCTTTCTGCAATGTTAGACATGGTCTAATCCGCTTTATAGGTTTACGAAATGATGGTGCAAAGTAAAACAGAAGTCAACGGATAAACAAAGTTTTGTGCAGCAAAATATTTTAAGAGGTTCACTCATGCATGGAAGTATGGGTTTCACAGTGTTCCTTTGCACCGATATTTTCGATCATTTACCAAGAATTCAGGCTTATGCGTGTCGTAATTCAACGAGTTTCTCAAGCTTCAGTCGTCATTGATCAGGTAGAAAAATCGCGGATCGGTGCAGGATTGCTGCTTTTGGTGGGTATAGAAGAAGCCGACAACGACGAAGACGTTGAATGGCTTTGCAAAAAAATCATCCAGTTGCGTATTTTTAATGACGCGGCGGGTGTGATGAACCTTTCTGTAGCAGATATTGGTGGTGCTTTATTGGTAGTGAGCCAGTTTACGCTTCAGGCCAGCACCAAAAAAGGCAATCGCCCTTCTTATATCCGGGCCGCGCGCCCCGAAACTGCAATTCCAAGATACGAACAATTTGTGGCGTGCCTGCGGGAAATATCCGGATTAGACGTACAAACAGGATCGTTTGGTGCCGATATGAAGGTCAGTCTGCTCAACGACGGCCCTGTTACCATCCTCATTGATTCTAAAAACCGTGAATAAACCATGACCATCCTCGAAGCTCAACAAACTGTGGATCGCTGGATCAACACAATTGGTATCCGCTATTACAACGAATTAACCAATATGGCCATCCTGACCGAAGAAGTAGGTGAAGTGGCCAGGTTGATGTCCCGGCTCTATGGCGAACAATCCTTCAAAACTGAAGCTGCAGCCGCTACCGCACAGGAAGACCTGGCTGATGAAATGGCCGATGTGCTTTTTGTGCTCATTTGCTTAGCCAATCAAACCGGTGTTAACCTAACTGCTGCCTTAGAAAAGAACTTAGCCAAAAAAACGCTGCGGGATGCCGAACGTCATCAGAATAATGAAAAACTGAAATAGGCGTTTTTTGATTAACTTTACCCAATGGCAACCTGCCCGTACTGCAACAGCGCCCAATCCCTGCTCCTGGGGCATGTGTACTGCTCCCGGCAGAATACACCTATGCAGCAATTGGATACAGGCACCCTTTTCATCAAAACCAGGAAACTGGAAGAAACAGCCGACCATGAATCCCGCTTGTCCATACGTCTGATGTTGAACGGGAAACAATACTACCGCCTCGGTACCCACGACCACATTGTAACTCCCGATAATTACCTGCTCGTCAATCAGGGGCAACACTACCGAACCGCGTTTGCCGGTACTGCCGAACAGGAAATGATCCTTGTTGCTTTCCAGCCGGGCTTTGCAGAGGGTTTGCTGCACACGTTAATCCATCCACAGGACAAACTGATAGACGACCCGTTTT
>JABWAJ010000625.1 GCA_013361075.1 Saprospiraceae bacterium
GAAATAAACCAGGAGCAATGACCATCCGGCTAAATTCCAGCAGAGCATTAAGTAAATGTACGGATAAAATATGCACAGCCAGTGCTCTCCGGTATCGGGGCGAAATGTCGGTAGAAAAAGCATCGAATGTTCCCGTTCCGTGCCGTAGGTATGCAATAAAACGTCAATATTAGGTACCTACGGCACGGAAAACCATACGAAATGCTAAAGGGCTACCGACATTTGGTCCCGATGGGACCGAACTCATGAAAATTCGGGATGACTCATGTTTCCAGTCCTTCAATCTTCAAATTGCCAAATTAACAAATCCCCAAAATCCCCCTTTCAGCGCGATACCCCCACGCTTCCAAATCCCCCATCTTTGTTCCCGATTGTGACACTATGAACAATCAAGTAAAAACAATTACCCGGCTATGAAAAAAATGCTATTGGCGCTGTGGCTATGCCCTGCCTTTATGGGTATGGGCATCGCCCAGCCTACTGTACAAAACGGAACCTACCAATATACCCTCGACCTTAAAAATGTGCGCAACGACCGCATTTCCGTAGAGTTGATTTGTCCGGCGATTGACCAGAATGAACTGAATTTCAACTTCCCCAAAACGGTCCCCGGAACCTATTCCGTGGACGATTACGGACGCTACATCCACAACCTGACTGCAGAAGACGCCGCTGGCAACGCCCTGACTGTGAACCGCCTGGACAGCAACCGCTGGCAGGTCACCAATGCCGCCAAATTGTACCGCATCCGCTACGACGTCGAAGACTCTTTCGACGCAGCAGGGCGGCACGCTGTGTTTGAGCCTGCAGGCAGCAACATCGAGGAACGCCTCAATTACCTGATCAATACCCATTGTTTTTTCGGCTATTTCGACGGGCTGACCCGGGTGCCTTTTGAGGTTTCGGTATTGCACGAAGCTGACTTTTTCGGCAGTACTGCGCTGACGGATGCAGATGCTTCGGCAACCCGCGATTTGTTCAAACTCTCTTCCTACAACGAATTGGCCGACAGCCCGATGATGTATTGCCGGCCCGATACCGCAACGGTGCAACTTGGGGAAATGGAAGTACTCATTAGTATATATTCTCCCAACCGCATGATCAAAGCCGACTATGTAGCTACCCATTTCAGGCCACTGCTGGAAATTCAACGCCAGTATCTGGGCGGTAAAATGCCGGTCAAACGCTATGCATTTCTGATCTATGTATCGGACAAACCAAGCCTTTCCGGCGGCTGGGGGGCACTGGAACACTCGCTGGCCTCGGTCTATTTTATTCCCGAACAGGAGCAGGAAAAAGCCATCGGCTCGCTCAAAGACGTGGCTGCGCACGAATTTTTTCACATCATCACCCCATTGTTCATCCACGCAGAAGAGATCCACAATTTCGATTTTATTGCCCCGAAAATGTCGCAACACCTCTGGCTGTATGAAGGCGTAACCGAATACTGTGCCCACCATGCTCAGGTAAAATACGGCATGACGACGGAAGAAACCTACCTGAATGTGCTGCGCAACCAAATCAACATCAGCCGGCAATACTACAACGATACCTTGTCCTTTACGGAAATGAGCCGGAATGTGCTGGACGAGCACCACAGCCAGTTTGGAAATGTGTACCAGAAAGGTGCCCTCATCGGCCTTTGCCTCGACATCAAATTGCTGGAACTTTCCGGCGGTAAATACGACCTGCAACGGTTGATGCGCGATTTATCCAAATTTTACGGGGTCGAAAAACCCTTTCGCGACGACGAATTGTTTCCCAAAATCACCGCATTGACCTACCCCGAAATCGGAGCTTTTCTGCAACGCTATGTGGCAGGACGGGAGCGGCTGCCGCTTACCGAAGTGCTGGCCAAAGTGGGCATACAATTCGAGGCGGTTCAGCGGGTTCAGAATTTCAGTATGGGCGGAATCGGCCTGGGAGAAGACCTTTCGGTAGTGAATGTCTCCAAAATGAATGCCGTCGGCAAACAATTAGGCTATCTGCTGAACGACAAAATTGTACGCATCAACGGCACAGATGTCACTGCCGACAATTTTCAGGAGGTCACCCAGGCGCTTTACGCAAAAGCGAAAGAAGGCGACAAGCTGAAAGTGAGTGTGGAACGGAAAGACGCCAAAGGCCGCAAAAAAATCCACCACCTGAAGGGAACCCTGCAAAAAGTGGAAACCGTGCGCTACAATTTTCTGGGATTTGATGCCAATGCTACCCCGCAACAACTGGCTTTGCGGAAAGCATGGTTAAAAGCCTGATCATCTTGTTACCAAAACGCACCTTTGCGTTATTAGCTCATTAATAGGGAAACCATCTTTCCTGTGGCAAATAAAACCTACTTTTTTAAATTCAAACATCATCATGTCAAAGTACTTTCATTCTCCAATTGCCTGGGTTGTTGTGCTGCTGTTGCTTGCATCGCAAACGCCTTTTGCACAAAATGCCGGCTGGAAAACCAACACTTCCGGCAAATACAAATATAGCTACGTGCCGGGAGATCCGCTTCAAGCGCGTTACTACACCCTGCCGAATGGCCTGAAGGTCATTACCAGCGTCAACAAAAAAGAACCGCGCATCCAGACGTTGATTGCGGTGCGGGCCGGCAGCAATACCGATCCGAAAAACCACACCGGTCTGGCGCACTACCTCGAACACATGCTTTTCAAAGGCACCAATACATTTGGGTCTTTAGACTGGTCGAAAGAAAAACCGCTGCTGGATCAGATAGAGGCGTTGTACGAAAAATACAACAAAACCACCGATCCCGAACAACGTACCGCCATTTACAAAGAAATTGACCGTGTTTCGGGCGAGGCAGCCAAATTTGCCATCCCGAACGAATACGACAAAATGATGAGTGCCATGGGCGCCCAGGGCACCAACGCCCACACCTGGGTTGAAGAAACGGTGTACGAAGAAGACGTTCCGGCCAATGCCCTCGAGCGCTTTTTTACGGTACAGGCAGAACGTTTCCGCCATCCTGTGCTGCGCTTGTTCCACACCGAGCTTGAAGCGGTGTACGAAGAGAAAAACCGCACCCTCGACAACGACGGGCGCAAGGTTTTCTACAGCATGTCGGAGGCCATGTTTCCTACCCACAATTATGGACAGCAAAGCACGATCGGCACCATCGAACACCTGAAAAACC
>JABWAJ010000626.1 GCA_013361075.1 Saprospiraceae bacterium
GCACATTGAGCGTGCCTGAGCGCATGCCGCGTTCGTGGCCGCCACCGTCCATCTGGGCGGTAACTTTTACGCGCGGGTTTTTACGGCAAACGTACAAAGCGCCAACGCCTTTTGGTCCGTACATTTTGTGTGCAGTAAACGCCATCAGGTGCACGCCAACTTCTTTCGGGTGAACCGGGATTTTCCCAACAGCCTGGGTAGCATCGCTCATCAGCAGAACTCCGTGTTTTTCACAAATCTGTCCGATGGCTTTCATGTCCTGAATGACGCCAGTTTCATTGTTTGCCCACATTATCGACACCAGGATGGTCGTCGGTTTAATCGCGGCTTCCAGCTCTGCCAGGTCAATCAATCCGTCTTCTTTAACATTGAGGTACGTGACCTCGCCGCCCATTTTTTCAATGCGGGTGCAGGAATCCAGCACCGCTTTGTGTTCCGTTTTTGTCGTGATGATGTGGTTGCCTTTGCGGCTGTACATCTCAAAAACACCTTTGAGGGCTAAGTTATCCGATTCTGTTGCGCCGGAAGTAAAGATGATTTCTTTGGAATCCACATCAAGCAGAGAAGCGATTTGCTCGCGGGCGTAATCCACTGCTTCTTCCGCTACCCAGCCAAAAGGGTGGCTGCGACTGGCTGCGTTGCCGTGATGCTGAAAAAAATAAGGCAGCATGGCATCAACTACACGGGGGTCGGTCGGCGTCGTTGCATTGTTATCGAGGTAGATCAATCGTTTTTCCATCGCAGGTCCGGATTGTTTATTTAGATTTAATCTAAAGCTTATTAGAGAATCACAAAGATAACGCTTTTGCTTAAAAATTGTTCGCTTGAATAAAAAATGTAGGCAGATTTTGCTGCAAAATACGGCGTCTTTATTTTTGAAAGCCCTGCTCAATCTCCGCGATTGAAGTATCTTGCAGGATCAACTTTATACATGTTACCGAAATGAAATCTTTTCAGAACAAAGTGGTGGTCATCACCGGTGCAGGATCGGGCATGGGGCGCGAGCTGGCACTGCAACTATCTGCATTGGGCGCAAACGTTGCACTCAACGACTGGAACGCGGAAATGCTGGCGCAAACGCTGAAGGCAGTCGAGGCCGCAAGCGGAAAAGGCATGGCAGTTGCGTTTGATGTAGGCGACCGGGAAGCAGTTACGAGCTTTGCCGAAGCGGTCGTGGCCCAGTACGGACAGGTGGATGTGGTCGTTAACAATGCGGGCATCGCCATGGAGCGGCGCAGCATTGCCAACACGCCTATGGAGGAATTCGAGCGCGTAGTGCGCGTCAACCTGTGGGGCGTCATCTACGGAACGCTGGCTTTTTTGCCCCATCTGAAGACGAGGCCTGAAGCTGCTGTTGTAAACATTTCCAGTATTTTTGGCATCATTGGCTACGGCGGGCAGGGCGCTTACTCCACCACCAAATTTGGGGTACGGGGCTTCACTGAAACCCTTAGGCAGGAATTGCACGGCACGTCTGTCACGGTCACCTGCGTGCATCCGGGCGGCGTAAAAACCGGGATCATCCGAAACATCCCCGGCGAACCAAGCGCTGCCAAAGATAAGTTTGCTTCCAATTTTGAAAAAATCGCCCGGACAACTGCTGCGGATGCGGCAACAACCATCATCCGGGGCATTCAAAACAAACGTCCCCGTGTGCTTATCGGCAATGATGCGCGGCTGATGGATGCGGTGGCGCGCTTGTTTCCGACTTTTTATGAACGCATTTTGCTGCGGAAAAACCGGTTGCCGGAAAGGTAACGAGGTTAGGTGACCCGGAGCCGGGGCAATACTCCCTCTCTAATGGGCACAAAAAAACCCCCGGTGATTACCACCGGAGGTTAAGAATTATATCAACCAGATATCAGGATTGCTTACGCAAGCTTGACATCAATTGCATTCATTCCTTTTTTGCCACGCTCAGTGTTGTAAGTGACAACATCGCCCTCGCGGACGTTGTCAATCAGCCCGGAAGCGTGTACGAAAATTTCTTCCTTAGAAGAATTGTCAATAACAAAGCCAAAGCCTTTTGCTTCGTTGAAGAACTTGATGGTTCCTGTACTCATTAGAAAGTAAAAATTGGTGATATGGCAATTTGCCGGCACAAAGGTACGACTAAATTCCTATTTTTTTGATTTTCAATCAATTTTAACAAAACCTTTTTTTAAAACGACCTGAAACAGCCCCTTTTTCACCCCCGGAGGTACTTCCTTTGCAACTACTTACCGGATCCGGTAAGCATAAACCTGCGCTTCATTGGCCACCACTACCATCCGGCGGCGGTTGTCAAACAGGTCGCAAACCGTGAAGGCTGAAGCGCCCGAAAGTGGAAAATCCGGATGCAGGCGGCCATCGGGCAACAGCAGCAGCAATTCGCGGTTTTTCCGGTTGAGCATGCCCAGCCCGGCTTTCTCCAACCCGGGAATGGGCGTCATGAACAACGAGTCGGGAACACTGCTCAATCTGCTTGAAAACGCCAGTTGAAGCTCCTGATCCCTGTACGCGTAAACATTGACCAGGCTATCGCTCGACACTGCGTAATCGTAGCTGTTGTCGCCACTGATGTCGCCAAAAGCAAAGGCAACCTGCTCGTTGCGCCCAACCGGAAGCCGGAGTCGAAAACTGGTACCTTCCGAGTTGACAACATGGCAGATCCCGCCTGCATCCGTGGCAGCAATGCGCAATTGCGACGCGGTTTGTTGCCACCCTGGCGGCGACCGGAAGGCTCCCTGGGTTTCTATGGGTGGAAACCGGAAAGAGCCATCTTTTTTGAAAACCAGCAACTGTCCGTTTTCATTGAGGGCCACAAGAAAATCTTTGTGATCGTGTTGAAAATGCTGCAACGGGAACCGCACTTTTCCGGCACCGGACAATGGATTCCAGCCTTCTACGGGCAGCCCCATCCGATTAAAGCCGTAGAGGTTTCCGTTTTCACAGGCTACAAAAATCGAATAGTCGCCATTTTGCTCAAAATCAACTGCCATCAGCCCGTTGGTCGCCGGTGATTGCAGTGTAAGTGGGAAATTGGCTTCGGTTCTGCCATCGGCCAGGTTGATCAGGTAACTGGCGTGACTGACCGCATAGGTAATGCCCAGCGCCGGCCTCTGTTCCAGCCACCGCGCGACGTCGGCGACGTCAACCGCGA
>JABWAJ010000056.1 GCA_013361075.1 Saprospiraceae bacterium
ATAATTTTTAATACAAAAAATGAAGCCGGTGAACCGGTGATCAAAGAGCAACCCTACGATTTCATTCACGTTTGTCCGCCACAAAGTGCCCCTGATTTCATCAAAACCAGCCCATTGGCAATGAAGGGCGATCCGCTCGGCTGGGTAGACGTAAACAAGGATACACTTCGGCACAATACCTACCGGAATGTGTATTCTTTAGGCGATGTAAGCAGCCTGCCAACTTCCAAAACCGGTGCAGCCATTCGCAAACAGGCTCCGGTTGTGGTGGCTAATTTATTGGACGACATCCACAACAAGGCCCCGCAGGGAATTTACGACGGTTATACCGCATGTCCTTTGGTGACCGGTTATGGCAAATTGGTGATGGCTGAATTTGATTACGACAAAAAACCAGCCATGTCGTTCCCGATTGATCAAACCAAAGAGCAATGGAGTATGTACCAGGTAAAACGCCGGCTCTTGCCGTGGATGTACTGGAATATGATTTTGAAAGGAAAGGCGTGAAAAAAATTGCGAAATTGCCGCCTGATTGCCTGATCCAATTCATGAACCGGGCTTATTCAGGATGGCCATAGAAATAAAAGACAAGACCGAATTGCACAGTCAGATGCGGCAGCTTTTCCAGGGAATGGAATCTGCCCTGTTAAGCGACATGGAAAACGAAAGCACGATCTGGCGTTTTCAGGAAGGTGAGCAATTGATGCACCCCGGACATTACCTGCGCAATATGTTTTTCATTACCAAAGGCCTGGTAAAAGTTTACCGGGAAGATAACGACGGTGCCGAGTTTTTCATGTATTACATCAAACCGGGCCAGGCCTGCGCCTTATCAATCGCGTGCACTGAGCGCAACGAAATCAGTACCGTGCGCGCAATCGCCGTAGAGGAGACGGATGCTTTAATGGTTTCCTATACCAACATGGAAGAATGGCTGATGCAATATAAAAGCTGGGGGCGTTTTGTCATTGATACCTTCCGGCACCGGCTGGAAGAAGTGTTGCTTGCCTTCGACAATGTAGCTTTTCGGGGCTTGGATGAACGCATAGAATTTTACCTGAAACGTCAGTGTCGCGAAACCCAAAGCAAAACCCTGACCATCAGCCACCAGGATATTGCCAATGACCTGAATACCTCGCGCGAAGTGGTGTCGAGGCTTTTGAAAAAACTGGAACAACACGGAAAAATCATCATGCTGCGGCATGCTATTGAAGTGTTGGAGCTTTGAACATCAGTGGGCAGTTTTTCAGTGGGCAGTTTGCAGGATTGCTTTTACTTTAAATATGATTTTGGTAACCAACATGTTGGAACTGCCAATTGTATAAAAATAACGTTGGTATCCCGAACAGGACTGCCAACTGCTAAACTGCCAACTGCCAACTGAATAAAACTAACGTTGGAATCCCGAACAGGACTGCCAACTGTAAAACTGCCAACTGCCAACTGAATAAAACTGCCAACTGGACCTGTAAACTGAATCAAAAAAGCTATCATGAAAGTCGAACAAATCTATACCGGCTGCTTAGCGCAAGGTGCCTACTACATCGAGAGTAACGGAGAAGCCGCCGTCATTGATCCCTTACGGGAAACCAGCCCTTACCTGAAGCGCGCTGAAGAAAGTGGTGCAAAAATCAAGTACATTTTTGAAACCCATTTTCATGCTGACTTTGTTTCAGGCCACCTTGACCTGGCAGAAAAAACGGGAGCTACCATCGTTTACGGCCCCAATGCAGATACGGCTTTCGCCAAATACGAAACCCGTGACGGTGAGGAGTTGCTGCTGGGTAACCTGAAAATCAAAGTATTGCATACTCCCGGCCACACACCCGAAAGCACTTGTTACCTGCTTTATGATGAAACAGGAAAAGAATATGCCGTTTTCACCGGTGATACCCTGTTTATCGGCGATGTAGGCCGCCCCGACCTGGCTCAAAAAAAGGGCTCCCTCACCAAAGAAGACCTCGCCGGCTGGCTCTATGACAGCCTGCGGAACAAACTGATGCCCCTGCCCAACGATACCATCGTTTATCCCGCGCATGGAGCCGGATCTGCCTGCGGGAAAAACATGTCTTCCGAAACCTGGAGTACCATCGGCAACCAAAAGGAAAGCAATTACGCGCTGCGTGCCAATATGACCCGGGAAGAATTTATCCGGGAAGTAACAGAAGGGCTTGCTGCTCCGCCTCAATATTTTGCTAAAAACGCAAAAATTAACAAGACCGGCTACGAAAGCATCGATGTGGTCATGGAACGCGGTGCCCGTGCTCTTTCGCCACAGGAAGTTATTGAGGCTGTTGAACACGAAAATGCCCTCGTGCTCGATGTACGTTCACCACAGCTTTTTTGCAACAGCCATATTCCCGGCTCAATTTCTATTGGATTGGACGGGCAATTTGCTCCATGGGTTGGTGCCCTCATTACCGATCTCTCTCAAGCCATCGTCGTGGTTGCAGACGCAGGTCGGGAAGAAGAAACCGTCGTCCGTTTGGCACGGGTGGGTTACGACCATTGTATAGGATTCCTTGAGGGCGGTATGGAGGCATGGATAAAAGCCGGGAAAGAAACAGAACAAATCGAATCCATTCCTGCGGTAAAACTGGCTGAAATTTACCACCAGCAACCGGACATAAAAATCATTGATGTGCGTAAGCCTTCCGAATTCAGCAGCGACCACCTGCGCGACGCTGAAAACATACCACTCGACTTCATCAATGATCATATGGATGCCTTTAATGCTCAGGAACCTTACTATCTGCTTTGTCGCAGTGGCTACCGCTCTGTTGTTTTCGCATCCATCATGAAAGCAAGGGGATTGCACAATCTGGTGGATATTGCAGGCGGCTACAACGAAGTCATCAAAACCGATATGCCCCGTGCAGAGGTGGCAACTGCTTTTGCTGGCTGAAGAAATACGGTGCAGAAGCATCCGGCAAAGCTTGTCCTGCACCACCTGGCCGTATTGCAGAAAGGCAGTTTAAAATCTAATGTCTAACATCAAATATCTTCAGGAATGAAATATGGCTTCGTCATAGACAACCGAAAATGCATTGGTTGTCATGCCTGTACTACGGCCTGCAAACAGGAGCACGACGTTCCTCTGGGCGTCTTCCGCACCTGGGTAAAACAAGTAGAAAAAGGCAAATTTCCTTATACGCGCCGCGTTTTTTCAGTGATGCGCTGCAACCACTGTACCAACGCCCCCTGTGTGGAAATCTGCCCGGTAGAAGCCTTGTATTTCAGGCAGGATGGTATTGTGGATTTCGATAAAAACCGCTGCATTGGTTGCCGTTCCTGCATGCAGGCATGCCCCTATGACGCGCTGTACATTGATCCGGAAAGCCATACAGCTGCAAAATGCAATTATTGTGCACACCGGGTAGACGTCGGGCTGGAACCTGCCTGTGTCAATGTATGTCCGGAGCATGCCATTATTTCGGGCGATATGGAAAATCCACACAGTGAGATTGCCATGCTGCTGTCGCAGGAACAGGTCACAGTCCGAAAGGCTTCCAAAGGTACAGCGCCCAATTTGTTCTACATTGACGGCGATGAATGGTCTCTCAACCCGACTTCTACCTCAAGAAGCAACTACGCTTTCAGTGCCCAGGATCGCGGGGTAGGCCACTACGCAGAGAAGTTGGCATTCGACGGTGATAGTCTGGTCACTGCAGCATTGGCGGCTACCGGCAATGGCTACACCACAGATGATGTATCACCGGGCAAACCGATTGGTACCAAATCAATTGACGCACTAATGGGCCAGGAAGCACGCCGCTATTATGATGCCCCTGACAAAGGCATCCTTTGGGGCAGCGAGGTCTGGCAATACGTCTGGACCAAAGCCATTGCAACCGGCGCTTTCCTCATGCCATTTTTAGCCTGGCTTTTTGGCAAAGGTGAAATGCTTGCCGCAAATGACTTGTGGACAAGCGCAGGCTTATCCCTCCTGTTCCTCCTACTCACAACTGCTCTACTGGTCAGGGACCTCGATCAGCCAAAGCGTTTCGTATACGTTCTGTTGCGCCCGCAATGGCGCTCCTGGCTGGTAAAAGGCGGCTATGCACTGACCTTGTACGGTGGTTTATTGACACTTTGGGCAATAACGATGTGGTTGGGCTGGGAAAAATCGCAAAAGGCTGTTATGAGCGCCACCGCTGTTTTTGCGGTAATCGCTGCGGTCTATACAGCTTTCCTGTTTGCTCAGGCTAAAGGGCGTGATTTCTGGCAAAGCCCGGTATTGTCCCTGCACATGCTCGTGCACAGCTTCATGGCCGGGGCAGCTGTTTTATTGGTTGCCGGATTGTTTTTGGAGTCGTCTCCTGATTGGCAATCTTTCTTAAAGAACATGCTTTACGGCACAATCGGGGCCAATTTACTGATCCTGTTGCTCGAACTCGGCACAACACACGGTTCTTCCGATGCCGAAGCAACGGTGAAAATGATTTTAAAAGGCCGGTACAGCCGGCGCTTTTGGTTGGGAACGGTGCTCGTGGGGAATCTTGCGCCGTTGGTATTGATGTATTTTGCGGGCAGCGCGATTCTGTTGGCCATTGCTGGTGTGTTGGCCCTGGCGGGGATCTTAATCACTGAACGGATTTGGGTGGAAGCTCCACAGAGAATTCCATTGAGTTAAGGGATATTGATCTTTATTGTTAAAGGCGCCTTCAATCAGTGAGGTGAATATCCAATGAAGCTTGTAACCAGATGCTAAAGAGACAAGGAATACGTTCGTGTCGAGTACGATTTTGAGCTTACTCTTCATTCAACCAGCGATCTAAGTCTTCGTCTGTAATATTGTTGCGTTTCACAGCTTCATCAACCTCGGCCACTAACTTTTTGGCAAAATATTCTGCCAAAAGCTTTTTGATTGCTAAAAGATCCTCTTCCGAATGTTGGAACGAGTAAACTTGAGCAATTCTAATTGAATTGGATTCAATTTGGTGCTGACCATTGACATCAATTTAAATTAAGTTTCTAAACCTGTGTAAAGCTAATTTGATTAGCGCTTTGGCGCAAGTAATCATTCATTTTACAGCAAAGTTCGCATCATGGCTAACAAAAAACATAAACCGTCTTTCATCGAATCCTTCGCCGAAAAAATCGGCCTGATTCCCGATTTGCACAAAGAAACGGCGCCGGCAAATGAGGTCAACCGGCTCACAGAACCCGGAGATTTGACCAAGTTTCCGCCTCCCGACCAGTGGAATGACTGGAAAGAATACGAAGCCAAAGCCTGGCCCAAAAAAGTAGCAAAACACTACTCCATCGTGCCAACGACCTGCTTCAATTGTGAAAGCGCCTGCGGCCTGCTGGCTTATATTGACAAAGAAACAAACGAAGTACGGAAGTTTGAAGGCAACCCGTGGCATCCCGGCAGCCGGGGCCGCAACTGCGCAAAAGGCCCTGCTACCATCAACCAGATTACCGACCCCGACCGCATTCTGTATCCGCTTAAGCGCAATGGCAAACGCGGTGCAGGCCAATGGGACCGGGTCAGCTGGGATGAAGCCCTCGACGACATTGCAGGGCGCATCCGAAAAGCATTGCAGGAAGGTCGCAACAACGAAGTCGCTTACCACGTCGGACGCCCGGGCCATGAAGGGTATATGGACCGAGTGTTGCAGGCATGGGGGGTAGACGGCCACAACAGCCACACCAATATCTGCTCTTCCGGCGCACGTTTTGGCTATGCCATCTGGTACGGGCACGATCGCCCATCACCCGATCATGCCAATGCTAAAGCCATTATGCTCATTTCCGCACATTTGGAAAGCGGCCACTATTTCAACCCGCATGCACAGCGCATCATCGAAGGCAAAATGAAAGGCGCCAAACTCATCGTGCTGGACCCGCGCTTGTCCAATACGGCCAGCATGGCTGACTACTGGATGCCGACTTACCCCGGCTCGGAGGCGGCACTCTTGCTGGCTATCGCCCGCGAAATCATCATAAACGGCTGGTACAACCGCGATTATGTAGAAAACTGGGTCAACTGGGATGAATACCTGAAAGCAGTTTACCCCGACCGCCCCTGCACATTTGAAACGTTTATTGAAGTTCTGAAAGAGGTGTACGCAGAATATACCCCCGAATATGCTGAGGCGGAAAGCGGCGCTACGGCCTCCATGATCCGGGAAGTAGCCAAAGTTATCGGTGAAGCAGGCACGCGTTTTGCTTCGCACAACTGGCGCTCGGCAGGCAGTGGCAACCTGGGCGGTTGGGCAGTGGCAAGGTGTTTGCATTTCCTGAATGTGCTGACCGGCTCGGTGGGCACAGAAGGCGGCACTTCGCCGAATACCTGGAACAAATACCATCCTAAGTTTTTTGACCACCCGCCTGCGCAGAAATTTTGGAATGAATTGCATTTCCCGAAGGAATACCCGCTTGCATTTTTTGAAATGTCGTTCCTGTTGCCGCATTTCCTCAAGGAAGGCCGCGGCAAAATGGACGTGTATTTTTCGAGGGTATTTAACCCGGTTTGGACCTACCCCGACGGATTTTCCTGGATGGAAGCTTTTTCAGATGAATCCATGTTCGGGCAACACATTGCGCTGACACCAACCTGGAGCGAAACGGCTTATTTTGCCGATTACGTGCTCCCCGTGGGCCTGGCTTCCGAACGCCATGATCTGAATACCTATGAAACTCATGCAGGCGTCTGGATTGCTTTTCGCCAGCCGGTGTTGCGCGAAAAAGCACGCCGGGATGGGAAAAAAATCGAATTTACTTATGAAGTCAACCCCGGTGAAGTCTGGGAAGAAGACGAGTTCTGGATCGAATTGTCGTGGCGAATTGACCCCGACGGCTCCCTCGGGATTCGCGAGCATTTTATCTCGCCATATCGCCCCGGTGAAAAAGTGACGGTAGACGAATACTACCAGTTCATTTTTGAAAATACCAAAGGACTGCCTGAAGCGGCTGCAAAAGAAGGCCTGACCGCATTGGATTACATGCGCAAATACGGCGCTTTTTTGGTGGAAGAATCGGTTTACACCAAAAACCTGCGCGAGTTGTCGGAAAAAGAACTCGAAGGTGCCGCCATCGAAGGAGGTCGCGTGCGCAAAAAAGGCAAAACGATCGGCGTTGTTCACCAGGGGAAAACCGTAGAAGGATTTCCAACGCCTTCCGGCAAAAACGAATTCTTTTCGCAAACGATGATTGACTGGAAATGGCCGGAATACGCCATTCCTGCCTACATCAAAAGCCATATCCACGAGGAGGAAATGGACCGTTCGAAAGGGGAATACCCGCTCGTGCCAACCTTCCGTCTGCCCACGCTGATTCACTCCCGTTCCGGCAACGCCAAGTGGTTGTACGAAATTTCCAACCGCAATCCGATCTGGTTACACCCGGAAGATGCCCGCGCCCTCGGCGTGGATACCGGCGACCTGCTCCGCATCAATACGGAAATCGGGTATTTTGTAGACAAAGTCTGGGTGACCGAAGGCATGAAACCCGGCGTAGTTGCCTGCTCGCACCACCTCGGCCGCTGGCGCAGGCCTCAGGATGTGCCCGGCAACCGTTGGGCAACCAATACCGTAAAAATTGAAACCGATGGCCAGGGCGGATGGAGCATGAAAACGATCGAAGACATCCAGCCGTTTGAAAGTAAGGACGCCGACAGCGCCCGGATTTTCTGGAGTGACGGTGGCGTGCATCAAAACATTACCTTCCCTGTACATCCTGACCCCATTAGCGGCATGCATTGCTGGCACCAGAAAGTGCGCCTGGAAAAGGCCCACGCAGGCGATGCCTACGGCGATATTTTTGTGGATACCAAAAAGTCGTTCGAGGTGTATAAAAAATGGTTGGAAATGGCAAGGCCCGCACCCGGACCCGATGGGTTACGCAGGCCGTTGTGGTTAAAAAGGGCGTTGAGGCCGGCGGAGGAGACGTTTTATTTGTAGTAAATTTGGGGGATGAAAATCAACCACCTCCACTACCGTTCCATCTGGCTTCAAAGTGATGCCCTCGTCCAAATCTTCGACCAGTGCCGTTTCCCGCACGAAATCGAGCTCATGGACCTGCGCTCAATGGAAGATTGCGCGCGCGCCATCCGCGACATGCACGTGCGTGGAGCTCCGCTCATTGGCGCCACAGCAGCCTGGGGAATGTATTTTGCCGTGCGGGAAGCACCCGAAGGCGTTGAATTTGAAGCACATATCCGGCAGGCCGCCGAATACCTGAACGCGACGCGCCCAACCGCCGTAGATTTATTCCGGGCGCTGAGGTTGATGCAGGAACAATTGGCGAATGCAGGTGGCAAGGAAAATAAAATCGTGCAGGCCCGCCAAACCGCACAATTCATTGCCGATGAAAGCGCCGAACAATGCCGCATGATCGGCGAACACGGCCTGCCGCTCATCGAAGCCATCAGCGCGGCCAAAGCCGGAAACCCCGTTAACATCCTCACCCATTGCAATGCAGGCTGGTTGGCCTGTGTGGATTACGGCACTGCCACTGCGCCGATTTATGCAGCTTTTGACAAAGGCATTCCGGTTCATGTCTGGGTAGACGAAACCCGGCCGTTGAACCAGGGCGCGCGCCTGACCGCTTTCGAATTACAGCAACACGGCGTTCCGCACACGGTCATCACCGACAATGCTGGCGGCCACCTGATGCAACATGGTCTCGTTGACTTAGTCATTACCGGAACCGACCGCACGACTCGTTGCGGTGATGTAGCCAATAAAATCGGCACTTACCTCAAAGCGCTTGCTGCAAAAGATAACGCGGTCCCTTTTTACGTGGCGCTGCCTTCTTCCACCATTGACTGGAGTATGCGGGACGGTGTTGCAGAAATTCCCATCGAAGAGCGCAGTGCAACCGAAGTTCAGTATATTCAGGGCTGGAAAAATGGCAAAATCGAACAAGTGCTTCTGACCCCGCCAGGCAGCCCGGCAGCCAACTACGGTTTCGACGTAACTCCGGCAAGACTTATTACCGGATTGGTTACTGAGCGGGGAATTTGCGAAGCAAGCGAGGCTGGATTAACAGCCTTATTCCCGGAAATCTAAAAAACATTTATATGAAACACGCAATCAGCTTATTCCCCGTGTTTTTGCTTTTCGCCTGGACCTGTCGCGGGCAGGATGAAGCTTTAGTCCGAAAAACGTTCGATCATTACAAAACCTCAATTCTTAATGACAAAGGAGAAGAAGCGGCGCAATGTGTCGACAGCCGAACCATTCAATATTACAATGATTTGCTGACCCATGTGAAGACGGCTGATTCGGCAACCGTTGAAAAAATGTCCATTCTGGACAAATTTATGGTTCTTACCATCCGGCATCGGGCAACACAGGACGAAATTCTTTCTTTCGATGGAAAAGGATTGTTGGTTTATGCCATCCAGAAAGGCATGGTGGGTAAAAACAGTGTTTCCAACAATACCATCGGCGACATTACCATTGATGGAGATTTTGCTAAGGGACAATTGATTGCGAATGGACAAAAAATGCCCGCTTTTTTTCATTTCTACAAAGAAACCGGAATATGGAAGTTAGATCTGACTGCTCTTTTCCCCTTGGCAACAATAGCATTTAAGGGTATGGCAGCGGATAGCGAACAACCAGAAAATGACTTCCTGCTTCTGTTGCTTGAAATGGTTAGCGGCAGTAAGCCGGGGTCGGAGATTTGGAAGCCGACCAAAAGCAAATAATTGACATTTAATTAAATGGATAAAAGTAACTGCATGAAAAACCTTCTTTCATTCCTGTTATGCCTGGCAACAGCATTAAGTTTTGCGCAAAAAGCCCCACTTACGGGCTACGCCAAACAGCTCAAAGAATTCGATGCTTATGTAGAACAAGCCCGGCAGGCCTGGAAAACGCCTGGTCTGGCAGTAGCTGTCGTCAAAGATGGACAGGTTCTTTTTACCAAAGGATATGGCGTAAAACAATTGGGGCGGCCCGAACCAGTAGATACAGAAACCCTCTTCACCTGTGCCTCTACTACCAAAGCGATGACTGCCGTTTGCATGGGCATACTGGTTGATGAAGGCAAAGTCAAATGGGATGATCCGGTGATCAATTACCTGCCGGGGTTTCAGTTGTATGACCCTTATGCGACGCGCGAATTAAAGGTCAGAGACCTTTTTCTACACAACAGCGGAGTTGGGAATTCAGATTTTCTCTGGGCGGGCATGAAGGTTTCTTCCGACGAAGTACTTCAAAAAATGCGCCTGGTGAAACCTTCCTATTCGCTGCGGTCCGGCTTCATCTACCAAAACATCTTTTATCTTGTTGCCGGCGAAATCATAGAAAAAGCAAGTGGCCAGCCCTGGGAGGAATTCATCCGGAAACGCATCTTCGAACCCCTGAAAATGAGCCGAACCCGGCCCACCCGGGCAGCAGCTGCCAGCGATCCCAACCAAACCAGTCCGCACTATCTGGTAAATGGCAACATCCAGGTCATTGAAAATACCAGTGCCGACGAGATTGGCCCTGCCGGTTCGGTGTGGTCGTCCATTGGCGACATCAGCAAGTGGGTGTTGTGCATGCTGGACAGCAGCAAATATGAAGGTGGCCGCCTTTTGCAACCGGCTACCTTCCGGGAAATGTTCAGGCCGCAAACGCTGGTGCCTGCCAGCCAGTTTTATCCAACCCAACAACTCACTAAACCCAACTGGACCACTTATGCGCTGGGGTGGTTTCAACACGATTACAAAGGCAAAAAAGTAAATTTCCACACCGGAAGTTTAGCCGGTGCCATTGCCATTCATGGGCAAATGCCTGAAGAACGCATAGGAGTTTATGTTTTCGGAAATTTTGACCATGCAGAAGTACGCCACGCATTGATGTACAAAGCGTTCGACCTGTTTGCGCTGGGCGGTAACCGCGACTGGAGCACTGAAATGCTGAAACTCTACGACGGCCTTCGGGAGCGCGGCGAAAAAGCGCAAAAAGATATGGAAACCAAACGCGTCGCAAACACCCGGCCTTCGCTGCCTTTACAAGCCTATACCGGCACCTATACCGACCCGCTTTATGGAGAGGTACAGGTTTCTATTTTGGACAATCAGCTTGTTTTCAACATCAATCAGTTTGTCAAGGCTACGCTTCCTCATTGGCATTACGATACTTTTTACGGCCCGTATGAAAAAGCCTGGTACGGGAACGCAACAGCGCGGTTTATGCTGAAAACTACCGGGGAAGTAGAAAAACTGGAGTTTGACGGGATGGAGTTTGAAAAAAACAATTAGCAAACAGCCAATTAATCCCAATAATCCGGCTTTTCCAGCGTCGAATTCGGCAGCCGCGTACAGGTGCAGCACTCCGGAGGAAACGGGCTTGGCACAAATCCGGCAACCCCGCAATAAGGATTGATCGTGTACGGCAAAAAGTCGGAAGCCAGGACTTTAACGTGGGTGGTATCTTCTGGTGCTGCATAAAAATAACCCAGTACCAGCTCTTCCGGATTATTGACATTGATGATGTTTCCCCGGATTGCACCGGGAGGGGCGTCAAAAAAACTGCCGCTCTGGGTCAGCAGCAGGGATACTTTGTTCCAGTATTTAAACGCATCCGGGGTCAGGGTTTCCATGTACAGGTTGAAATAAGCCACTTCCCCAAAAGCTTTATCGGCTTCTTTCACCGCAACAAACGGCCTTGCTGCCTCGCCGCGCGCGAGCAAACTCCCGTCCAGTATCGGCAAAAGCTGGTTGCTGAATGTTTGGGTAACATAACAAACATTCGTAGGATCAAAAGGCCCGCAATAAACTTCATTAACCTGATAAACATTGTTTATGCGCCACTTGAGAAAAGGCCCCCGGGCAAGGTCGGCCGGAATCTGGACGCTGGAATACACGTACACAAATTTACTGTTGGCAATGGAAAAAAAGCTGGAATCAGCCTCTATCCTCTGGGGCATGGTCTCCGCCTTTGAAACATAGGTTTTTCCCCGGCTTTGGATGTGCAGGGTGTAAGTCCGCCCGGAAGTGCCCTGTATCAAATTGCCGGAAAACTGATAGATGCCGGGGGCCGTTTCCGAATACCCTACCACCCTGCCTTCGTCGTCCTGGAGGGTAATGGTGGCACCCGTCACGGGCGAAAAATTATCGCTCCGGCCCACAACGCCCGTTTCTGATAAGCGCAGGGTTTGAACGCCGGCAGAAGCAGACAATTTTCCATCTACCACCAGCAATTTTTCGCCCTCCGTAGGGGTAAATTCCAATGCATCGATACAGGAATGAAAAAAAACAGTACCTGAAAGCAAGATGACAGGTATGATCATTGAATGAGTGGTGCGCATAGGTTTTAGAGCTACAATTTAAAAAATAAAATTGTAAGATATCGCCGGCAAAGCCGTACCAATGACCGCCAGCCGGTACACCTGCTGCTGGTTAAATGCATTTCTTTTGTAAAATACGGAAAAGGCATTTTTCCGGGCGTACAGGTTGTAGAGCGAAAAAGTAAAATTACTGCGATAGCCTTTTTCTTTGGCTTCGGTTTTATCCACAGTGTAGCTGATGTCCAGGCGGTGATAATCGGGAATGCGCCCCTCATTGCGCTGTGAATAATGGGCGATCACAACACCCCCCACACTGTACCCGGCTTCTGCTGTTGTGTAAGGCCTGCCCGACCGGTAGGTGAAACTGACCGAAAATGTGTGCATGGGGTTTACTTGTCGTTTCAGGGACAGGGTAATCTGATGCGGCTGGTCGAAATTGGATGGAAACCAGGCGCCCTCATTCACCGTTTCTTCGGGAAAAGCATCCCGTGTTTGCAACAGGCTTCGCGACCAGGCATAAGACAACTGTCCGCTCCAGCGACCCGATGTTTTTCTTAGCGAAAATTCTGCCCCGTAAGCCTTTCCGACAGCAGTCAGTAGTTCGGTTTCCAAATATTCATTGAGCAAAAGCCTCGGAATCTCTTTATAGGCGACAATGCCATCCAGGTTTTTATAATATGCTTCCAAAGACAGCTGCCAGAGGTTTTTTTGAAAATTGTGGAAATATCCCAACGAATACACATGCGCCAGTTGGGGCCGGATATGCCGGTTGCTCACCTGCCACAAATCTACTGGAGTAGCCGCAGCAGTATTGGAAATCAGGTGAATGTACTGGCGCATCAGGTTGTAGCTGGCTTTGATCGACCGATCGGGGCCTAATTGCAATTTGACGGAAAAACGGGGTTCCAAACCGCTGTACTGCTGAATGGCTTCGTTTTCACCATAATCTTCGACCCCAATGATGGTACCGATCTCTTTTGGTACTCCCTCCTGGTAAGTGTAAACCGAACGTGGCCCGCGCTGGATGAATCCGGAATAGCGAATACCCGCAGAAAAAGCCAGGCGCTCCGAAATTTTTCCTTCCGTTTGCAAAAAAGCGGCCCACTCATCACCCCGGTCTTTGGCAAGCGACATTGGTGCTACCGTTGAGGTGTTGCCATAGGGGGCTAAGCGTTCGTCCTCAGGCAGGTACCGCGATGCTTCCACGCCGGCCATCCATTCCCAATCTGAGTTTGCCTGAAAAAAAACGCTTTGCCGCAAGGAGAAATTCGTCAGCCCATTGCGCAACCGCGAGCCTTGGGTTGCACTGTCTTCAAACAGGCTGCTGCTGTATTTACTGGCGACTGCTTTAAAAGCTGAAGAAAAACGGTCTGAAAAAATGATGTTCCAGCCAAGAACCGCATTTTGGTTGGTCCAATCATACCCAAATTCCCGCGAATACCGAAAATAGTCGCTGCTTTGAAAACCGGTCAGCGTAAGTGTCTGCCTGTCAGTGATTTTAAAACTTAGCTTTGCTGTAAAATCGTAAAA
Source organism: Saprospiraceae bacterium (assembly GCA_013361075.1). Taxonomy (GTDB): domain Bacteria; phylum Bacteroidota; class Bacteroidia; order Chitinophagales; family Saprospiraceae; genus JABWAJ01. The sequence continues at coordinate 13,762 of JABWAJ010000056.1, forward strand.
GTTTACGGCACTGTTTTTGATTTCATACTGGCGGGCAAGCCGCAGTAACCAATTGGAGTACGAAGCACGAACGGCGGCAATAGCCGAAACCCGATTGCGCCAGATTGGCCCTTCAAGGCTCAGCCGGCTGTAAGCGATGCCAATACCACCGCCACCATGGTATTCCTGAAAATTCCCGTCGCGCAACTGCACATCAAGCACACTGGATGTGCGCCCGCCAAATTGAGCAGGAATTGCGCCTTTGTAAAGCGATACGTTGCTGATGATGTCGGTATTGAATACCGAATAAAAGCCCAAAGCATGAGAAGTATTGAAAAACGCAGCACCATCCTGCAACACTAAGTTCTGGTCAATATTTCCACCACGCACATTGAACCCTGCTGCGCCTTCGCCCACAGTGGAAACGCCTGCCAGCGTTTCGAGTCCTTTGATCAGATCCGGTTCGCCCAATAGGGAAGGCAACTCCCGAATGGTTTTGACACTCAGGTTTTCCACCCCGATCTGGGTATTGCGCACATTGGCATCGGCATATTTTGCGCTGACAATGACTTCATCTAAACTCATTATGAATTGCTCCAGCGCAATATCGGCCTGCCCGTCTTTAAAAATTTCGAGGTTGATGGTCAGGTTGCGGTAGCCCACTGACTGTACCAAAATCTGATGTTTGCCCGGCGGCAGGGAAAGCTCAAACCGTCCGTCCGGATCGGTTGCTGCACCACGCTCCAGTGACTGTACCAAAAAAGTAGCGCCAATAACTGCCTCCCCGGTTTTTTCATCGGTTAGTTTCCCCCGGAATTTGTAAGCTTTTGCGTTAAGCGCCGAAGTGGAAGAAGAGCCAAAGCTCAGCGACATCTCTGTAGCCAGGTTCCGGTCGGGCCAGGTATAACGCCCCGCTTCCCACTCGGCAGCAATTTTCAGGGCGTATTCTTTGTTTAAACTTTGCCGGGGCGCAATGACGATCGTCGTTTTACTCAATAAGCTGAATGCCAGGTTGTTTCCTTCTAATGCTTTGCGCAAAGCCGCATAAAAACGATCGTCCTTAAACTGGATGTAAACCTTGTATTGAGGTACGATTTCGGGGTCAAAGTAAAATTTCACCCCAAAGCGTTCCTGCCAGATGGAAAGTAAATCCACTAAGCTGATGCCCCTGTAATCGCCATTAACCAAGGCATCGTCTATGGAAGCAGCCACAGGCGGAATGGTATCCGGTTTGCTTTGTGCCGGCAATACGTGTTGAAAGAGCGCGCACAGTACAATCAGGTAACTGCATCGCATTAGCCAGGCTTTGTTCATAAACTTTAGTGTTCTTATCACAATAAGTCAGTATCAACAAAGATGGGTAATAAGCTCAAGTTAGTTGGAAAATAACACACTTTTTAGCAAAATTGGCAAGCAGAATGACTATTCTAACATAAGTTCGGATATTTATTCCCTGATAATGAGTATTTTACTGTTTACATGCGGTCCTGGTTGTGTACTTCCCGCATTTTTGCACGCAATAGGGCCGCCTGAATCCCGCGAAACAAGGCAAGGCGGACTTCATTTTGCGGCCTTTAGCCACCGTTCCTTAAGCATTCACCTTACTCTTCTACAAACCCGGCAATGATTTCATTTGCCGCTGTAGCTTGCTCCCACTGGACAAAATGGCCGCTATTGGGCAAAAAAGCAAGTTTGCTGCCGCGGATTTTAAAATGACCTTTCCTGGCAATGTCAAAAACAGTGAGCCCTTTGTGCAGAATCGGATTGGGAATGAGCTGGTCGTTTGCCCCGAAAATGATGAGGGTGGGTGCAGTGATGCCTGACAACCGGTCAAATACCGGTTCATTGAGCATGGCCATCACGTTTTTCGGAATCATGTCGCAATAATACGCATAGGCCTCCGTTTGTTCGCGCAGCTTCATGCGGTCAGCGATCATGAATTCAGCGTCTTGTGGAAAAGAAAAAAAATTGATTTCAAAGTTTTTACGGATTTGTTCCACAGGAACTGCTTTGACAACTTCAGGTGTGTACACGGCTTTGAACCAGGCTTTTTCTGTTTCCGAAAAGGTCTCAAATCCGGCCGGTGCAATCAGAATCAGCTTTTCTGTTATGGCCGGATGTGCCAGGGCCAGGGTTACAGCCACTTGCCCCCCCATTGAATGCCCGACCAAAATCACCTTTTCCAATTTCAGGTGGCGGATAAATTCAGCTACTTTTTCTGCAAAAAAATGCATCGAAAACGGATAATCGCTTTTTGATGACTCTTCATAGCCCGGCAAATCAAGGGCAATGCACCGGTAGTGATGCTGAAGCGACGCAATGTTTTTTTGCCAGCTTTTTTTATTGCTGCCCAAACCGTGAAGGAACAGCAATGTTTTGCTCCCCTCGCCGGCTTCGGTGTAGGCAATTTCGATGCCGCCGGAAAGTTTTGCGAATTTAACAGGTGATTCCATGATGGTCGTGTTGTAAAGTGGGCAATCGGCCCGGTATCCGGCAGAAGCAGCCCGGGCTTCGACTCCGATGAAGGTAAACAGTGGCAACAGGAACAG
>JABWAJ010000627.1 GCA_013361075.1 Saprospiraceae bacterium
ACAGCGCACGAAAACCAGGCAGAAGCATTTTTCGGGCTATCGGAAGTGCGAAAATGCTATTGTGATGGGTAATCCAGTCCTTAATTTCTTCTACGGCTTCCTTCGTGGTCTTGCTCAATACCAAATCTTCCCACTCTAAATTTGAGCGGTACAACGCCGCGGGAAACTGATGCCCAAAGGGTGGAATGTAATCGGTCTGCTCAAAAATGGCCAAATATTGAAATCGGGCGGTAACGGTAAGTGGAGAAGCACCCAAGGGCTCATCGGCGCCAGCAGAAGGTTTCTCCAAAATGCCAAAAACAAAAAACCAATGATTGGCATGGTGAAATTTACGTTCTATCTCTATGCGACGAGACAGATCATTACCGGCAACTATGAAATAATAGGTCTCCCAGGTAGGCAAAAATCCTTTGTGCCGCTGGCCATTAGTGCCGCCGAATTCAGTGAATGGCCGGTTGTAACTGGCGTTCCGCGCAAAAAATACATCCAATACCTGCGGCGCCAAGTGAGGCGTAAGAGCCAGAATCAGCAACAATCGCTCTTCTGGGCAAAGCATATTTTCTGCGATGAAATTGGAGTACGTTCCTTCGCTCGTGGCGGGGTCGGGTGGATACAGAATGGGAATAATCTCTTGCGCTTTTTCTGATTCATCAGAACTGCTGTTGAAAGGAGGACGCGACTTTATCACCGCTTTTAGCCAGTCAATTTCTGCCATCAGAAATTGGGAATTGCTCAACAGGTTATGTGGTTCTGACATGTGTGCTTTGTTTAATACCAGTCCACTTGCAGCATCTGGGGCATCCAGGGAAGTAGGATGCGCTTGAAGCTCCACGGTAGTTTTTTGAATAGGTGTTCGTCATACATCTTTGTTTCCATTGTCAGGAGCCAGTGCAGGTCGAGTTTGGCAAGTTTTCCGCTGCGGATAAAAAAAGAACCCCGCAGGTAGTCAATTTTATCGCCCAATTTGATATCCCAGTTTTTCAGCACCTGTAGCAGAAGGCGATCCGCCAGTTGTTTGTGCTCATCGGCTATTTCCATCGGAATGCTGACAGGGGCATTTAAGGGTAATCCGCACAGCAATTTAAAAAGTAATGTGGAATCTTCTGTTTCTACCCGTGACTTATTGGCCAAATATTGCATCAGATGGATGGCGTAAAAGGCGCTTTGCTCGTCTTTGAATGCCTTTTGTGCATCGTTGAGCAGACCGCTTTTATGAAACAGGGCCGGGAAATAAGGCGCAATGATCACTATGCCGGCATTTTCCACATACAGCCCCTCCCCCACCACAATGCTTTTGGTCGGGGAGGCAGCAAAAGACGTAACGGTCTTAGCCGTTTTGGCTTTTTCCCCTTCAACATCAGCGATAGAACCCGGTACTTGTATGGGTTGCGGGAAAGATGCCAGCATTAGTTTAACCTCAGGGTGACGCCAAACCGCTTCCACAATGCTGGCGGGTAGTTGCAAAGCCAAACGTTTAAGTATAAGGTATCGTTGTGATGTATCCTGATGGCTCTGAACCCAACGGATAAAGCTGATTTGTTCTTCTTCGTTTTCCAAGAAGCCGGCAATTTGCTGAATGGTGTGCTCCATGCCCAGATAAAACCGGCCGGTAAGTAAGTAATGATGTATAGATTGCCGCTCAGAAATGTGACGAAGATGCGTCCGCGGTGAACTTCCTTCGCTAGAAGGGCTTTGATACGGGGCTCTCCCCCTTTTTGTCCATTGACCTTCACTGTCCGAATTGGGAGAATGCATGCGTTGTTCGTACCGATCACGTCCCTTTGTTTGGGGCGGCGCTTCTCCATGTTGAATGGGGACATCCGCTAATTGAATAGCCAGTACGGCACCGATCTGATTTCTCAGTTCTGCTGATTTCAGTACTGTAAAAGGTAGAGGAGGAAGGTCAATTTCAAGGGTGTCGATTACAACATTGCCTCCCTGATTTTCAAAAAAGTTGGACAGCACGCCCTCCAACTCATCCTGTATTTCAGGGAATAGCCTGGTTTGCACATCAGCGGCAAACTCCTGATACTCCTGCTCCGAGTCAAATTCGATCTCCAGAATCAGCCGCTCGATGATGATGGTTGGCGCCATTTATTCCTGGACATCTTGTGGTGGTGGCTGATTCAGGTCTTCAGCACGATTAATTTCCTCCCTCCAGTTTTCATACGCTTTTTTAAATGCCTCTCGGTTCATTTTTTGGGGGCCAATCTTCCGGAATTTATCGCCATCCAAAGTAATATCAGTTCGTTCCTCACCATTGTCCGTCAAGAAAAAAGAAAAGCTGCTGTAAGAAAGGTAAAACGGCAATTCCCTTTTGATTAGGTCTATGATTGCTCGCTCTCTTTTTTTTGAGGCGATAACCTTATCTTTCTTCAAATCAATCACTGCAGCAACTTTATATGAATTTCTCTTCCTATCCTTTTTCAAGCTCGCCTCAATAATATACACAGTTGGTTCCTCTTTTTTATACTCCTGGTTTAGGAGAATGGAGAGCTTTTGGGACAATGGGAAATCCGAATCCGGGTTTAAAATGTCATAGGAATTATGACGCGATTCGCAATACTCAGTGTAGCATTTAATCAACTGATCTAACTGCTTCAACCATGCCTCTTTAAACTCAAGATCGTTAGATTCCATCCCCCAAGCTCTTTTGAGCAGGTCGGTATCGAACGTTTCGCCGTATCGGGCAAGCGCGTACTCGCGGAGCTTGATTTGCTGATCTATGTCGAAGCTGTACTGGTTAAAAACAGTTTTCAACTCTTCCTCGAGTAATTCTTCCTCGAGTAATTCTTCGGCGCCGGGAATGGTTTTCAGGATTTTGGAAAAGGTTTGCGCACCAATATCCTTACCATTTGCTTTTTCGTTGACCTTCAGCAACTCAGGGAAACTGATAATCTTGACCAGATAGTCCACCAAAAGGCTTTCAAACAGCAACAAGTAATACTGGAGATTTTGAATTTGATTTATGCTACCATTTTCGAGATGCGAAAGGTCCTCCTTTTTCATTCCTAATTTATAATTGGGAGGAAAAGAGTGCTGCACACTATGGTAATCTTCGAGCTTTTTCCTCAGGTCGTTTGGTTGAGGTTGATAGGTTTCCCATTCAACTCCACCGTTAAGCAAGGGTTCG
>JABWAJ010000628.1 GCA_013361075.1 Saprospiraceae bacterium
TATAATGGGTGTTGACATGTATGAATTCAAAAGCCGGCCGGTAGCGGCAATGGCGGATTTCATGGGCACCGTCGTAGGAATAGCAGAAGCCCGGAGTAAAATTCCGGCTTTTACAGAAACCGGTTTTGAAACCATCCCCGATCCTGACTGGTGGGTAGCAGGACTGTTGAATCCCATCAAACAGCACCCGAATGCAGGGCGCATTGCCTATGTTTTGGTTTGGCGCAACGCACGAAAAAATCACCATTATGTCCCTTATCCGGGTCATCCGAGCGTGAACAGCTTTTTGGCATTTTTGAACGACCCGGGCATATTACTGGAAAATGACCTTCCAGACATGTACCGCATGCCCAAAAAAGTGAAACAGGAAATGCAGCCCATTCCGGTCATTAGTGATGTAACCACGCAGAATAAGCCATAGTTATCATTCCCTTCTTTTTGAAAAAACACGATCATGAGCACGATAAGCGCCGGCTCAACCCGGCTCCCTTTTTCCGAAAAATTAGCTTATAGCTTCGGCGATTTTGCTTCCTCTATGTTCTGGAAGCTGTTTTCCATGTTTCTGTTGTTTTTTTATACCGACATTTTTGGTTTGTCGGCAGCGGCAGTAGGCACCATGTTTTTGATTACCCGGATATGGGGTGCCCTGGAAGACCCCATTATAGGCATGATTGCCGATCGCACCCATACACGATGGGGCAAATTTCGACCTTACCTGGTTTTTGTAGCGATTCCTTTTGCAATAATCGGCGTACTCACTTTCACCGTACCCGACCTGAGTGCATCAGGTAAACTGGTGTACGCCTACATTACTTATACCCTGATGATGACCATTTATTCAGCAATCAACGTACCTTATGCTTCACTGATGGGCGTGATGACAGCAGACTCCGGAGAGCGCACTTCGCTGGCCTCTTACCGCTTTATCGGTGCCTTTTCAGGAGGGTTGTTCGTGACTGCAACGGCCAACTATCTCGTAGACTATTTCGGAAAAACAGCCGGGCCTGCTTCGGGCTACCAATGGACAGTGGCCGTGTACGCCATTCTGGCAGCCATCTTCTTTTTTTTCACCTTTGCCGGAACGAAAGAGCGACTTAAACCAGCGCTGGAAAAACAATCCACCCTGAAAGCAGACCTTCGCGACATGATGCGCAACCGCCCCTGGTTCATCATGCTGGGTGCAGCCATTTCGGTGCTGATTTTTAATTCACTCCGCGATGGATCCATTCTTTTCTATTTCAAATATTACATCCAGGACCAAACGATTGGCTTGTTTGGAAAATCGTATGCCTTTACCCAGAGCGAACTGGCCTCCTATTACATGAGCATCTGGCTGGGAACCAATATTGCCGGGGTGTTGCTGGCCAAACCGGTTGCTGCACGCATTGGCAAAAAAAACACGTTCCTCTTATCGGTGGTATCGTCGGCCGTATTGAGTTTTGCGTTGTTTTTTCTGCACCCGGATCAGTTGGGTTTGCTGTTTTTGATGAACGTACTCATTGGCATTTCTGCGGGCATCGTTTTGCCCATCATCTGGTCTATGTACGCCGATATTGCCGATTATTCAGAGTGGAAAACCGGGCGCAGGGCAACAGGATTGATCTTTTCATCTTCGTCTATGTCTCAAAAATTTGGCTGGACCCTCGGCGGAGCGCTGAGTGGTTGGTTGCTGGCTGCATACGGATTCCAGGCCAATGTGGATCAAAATGAAACTTCCTTGTTGGGCATTCGCCTGATGATGAGCATTTTCGCTGGCCTCGGTGCCTTGCTCGCCGCTGCATTTATTTATTTTTATCGTTTGGATGAAGGACTTATGAAGCAGGTGGAAGCCGAATTAGAACAAAGGCGCGGCGTCGAAGGATAAGAGTTTATCCGGGAATTCGCCAGGTGGCTGTAGTCGGCAAAAATTGCTGCACCGGTTTTGGTAAACCTACAAAAACACAACCATGCAATCATTTCAAGAAAAAAAAGCAAACCTACTTTCGGAGCATGAAGCGCTGATGACCCGCCCCAACGAAGCTCGCCAATCGGGCAATGGCACCTATACCCGCTGGAAAAATCCGGTACTTACGGCAGCCCATGCACCTGTTTTCTGGCGCTATGACCTGAATGAACAACGGAACCCGCACCTGATGGAGCGCTTAGGCGTCAATGCGACTTTTAACTCCGGAGCCATTTTCCTCAATGGGCGCTACCTTCTGGTTGTGCGCGTGGAAGGGAACGACCGCAAATCCTTTTTTGCAATAGCCGAAAGCCCGAATGGTGTAGATCAATTTCGCTTCTGGGACTATCCCGTTGAGATGCCCGAAACAGAGGATCCCGACACCAACGTGTACGACATGCGCCTCACCCAACACGCCGACGGCTGGATTTACGGGCTTTTTTGCACCGAAAGGAAAGACCAAAGCCGACCGGGCGACACCTCGGCAGCCGTAGCCAATTGCGGGATTGCCCGAACCAGGGATCTGAAATCGTGGGAACGCCTTCCCGACCTGATTTCCTACTCCGGCCAGCAACGCAATGTGGTCTTGCACCCGGAGTTTGTCGATGGAAAATACGCCCTTTACACACGCCCCCAAGACGGCTTCATTGACGTAGGCAGCGGCGGCGGTATCGGTTGGGGGCTCACTGACACGATGGAAAAAGCCGAGGTGAAAGACGAATTGGTTATTGACGCCAAAGTTTACCACACCATCAAAGAAGTCAAAAACGGGCAGGGCCCAACGCCTCTGAAAACGCCCAAAGGCTGGCTGCATCTGGCCCATGGCGTTCGGAACACCGCTGCCGGACTGCGTTATGTGCTGTATCTTTTTCTGACCGACTTGCACGAACCCTGGCGGGTAACACATCTGCCTGGTGGGCATTTCATTGCGCCGGAAGGCGAAGAGCGCATAGGCGATGTTTCTAATGTTGTTTTCAGCAACGGCTGGCTGGTAAATGAACAGGGCGAGGTATTTATTTACTACGGATCTTCCGATACCAGGATGCACGTTGCCACTACAACCATGGAAAAACTGCTGGATTACGTGCTCAATACCCCGCCCGATGGCCTTCGTTCGGCTGCCAGCGTGGCACAGCGCATCGCCCTCATCCGTCAAAATCTGGAAGATAACGGATTCAGACAAAC
>JABWAJ010000629.1 GCA_013361075.1 Saprospiraceae bacterium
TGACTCAGGAGCACCTCCACGACCTGGGTAAATACATGTTTGCCATTAGTATTTTCTGGACTTACCTGTGGTTTTCCCAGTACATGCTCATCTGGTACGGAAACATTGGAGAGGAAACGATCTATTACCGTGAACGGATCGACAATTACCGGGCTCTGTTCATTGGTAACCTGATCATGAACTTTGTAATGCCTTTCCTCATCCTGATGCGCAATGACACCAAGCGTAAGTACGGTACATTGGTGCTGACTTCCATTATCGTATTTTTTGGACATTGGTGGGACTTTTTCCAGATGATCAAACCGGGGGCTTACCATACTGCTCAGGAAGCATTGGCCCATGCTGCACATGGCGGTGCTGAAGGTGCACACGATGCCGGACATCATGCTTCTTCGATTGTGATGGGCTTTACCATCCCGGGGTTGCTGGAAATAGGAACCATGCTTGGCTTCCTTGCATTTTTTGCATATTTTGCTTTTTCAAGGATGGCAAAAGCGCCGCTTCAACCGGCAAATGACCCGTACCTCGCAGAGAGCTTGCAACACCATACCTAATGCTTATTTGGATTTGTTCCAAACAAGCTTTTTGTAAAAGCAAGTCTCTGATGTTTTTGTTGTATCAGCGTAAATTTGTAGTACAAAGTATCCTAAGGATATAAACTTTGCAATAATGACAGCTCTTTTAACAATACTCTGCATCGCACTGATCGCAATCATTGCCATCCAGATTGGGAAGGTAACCGAACTTGCCTCCAAAATCCGGGGAGAGGAAGACATGCAGGAAATTATCAACAGACGCCAGGCTGGTTATTCGTTGGTGTTTATGGTTATTTTCCTTGTTGCCTGCGTCATCTCTGCCGGTTACTACAAGAACTACATGCTGGGCTATGGTCCGCACGAATCGGCTTCGGCGCATGGAAAAAGCTTAGATGGCCTTTTCGATACGACACTCTTCTTCACGGGGATCGTATTTTTCATTACCCAGATCGGGCTGTTTTACTATGCTTTTAAATACCGGGGAGCACGCAATCGCAAGCCCTTATTTCTTCCGCACGACAACAAACTTGAAATCATCTGGACTGCAATTCCTGCTGTGGTGATGACTTTTCTGGTGGTTGGCGGACTTGATGCCTGGAATGAAGTAATGGCTGATGTGGAACCGGGCGAAGATTTTATAGAAATCGAAGGCACGGGCTACCAGTTTGCCTGGCACCTTCGTTACCCCGGACCGGATGGTAAATTAGGGGCCCGCGATTACAAACTCATCAGTGGCTCGAACCCGCTTGGCCAGGACTGGACCGACAAAAAGAACCTCGACGATATTCACCCATCGGAAGTGGTATTGCCGGTCAATAAAAAAGTTCGGGTGCGCATTACCGCCCGCGATGTTTTGCACAACTTCTACCTCCCGCATTTCCGCGTGAAAATGGATGCTGTGCCGGGTATGCCGACTTACTTTATTTTTACGCCGACCAAAACGACAGAGGAATACCGCCAGGAGTTGAGCAATTATCCCGAATATCAGGTTCCGGACCCAAACAACCCGGAAAAGATGTTGTGGGAAACCTTCAACTATGAACTGGCTTGCGCCGAACTTTGCGGGACTGGTCACTACAGCATGCGCCGTTTGGTGCGCATTGTTTCAGAAGAAGAATACAATGCCTGGTTGAGCCAGCAGCAATCTTATTACCTGTCTTCTATCAGAGGAACGGATGAAGATCCGAATAAAAACGAATTGCTCGACGTAGAGATTAAGCAGCGCAAAATGGAGTTCAGCGATGCCATACAGAAAGCAATTGACGCAACAGATGCCAAGGACAAAATACTCCGTCTGAACTATGTCTACTTCGAAAGCGGTGCAGCAAAACTGACAGAGTTGTCGCGTTATGAATTGGATAATTTAGCGGAAAGTTTGAACAAATACCCCAATATGACCATTGAAATTGGTGGTCATACGGACAATACCGGTGATGCAGCCCAAAACCAGACCCTGTCGTCGGAACGTGCTAAAGCAGTGAAAGACTACCTTACGGGTAAAGGCATTGCGGCCAGTCGTTTGCAGGCAGTTGGCTACGGCCAGTCAGTACCTGCAGACACCAATGATACTGAGGCTGGTCGGGAGAAAAACCGGCGAACCGAATTTAAAATATTGACACAATAATCGTACTCAATCAAGCCCTATATTGGGTATAAGTTAAAAATTACAGGCAGCTCATGGCACATGTAGAAAACCATCCGATGAGTGAGGAAGATATTCTGATCAAGGAGCAGGGGTATAATGATCATTTCCATGATCATCACCATGGCGACAAGTATCAGTCTAATTTCATTACCACGTACATTTTCAGTCAGGATCACAAGATCATTGCCCGCCAATTTTTGATAACGGGTATCTTTTGGGCCATCATTGGCGGTCTGATGTCACTGATTTTCCGTCTTCAGCTTGGTTTTCCTGCGGAAGACATGGCCTGGCTGAAACCCATTCTGGGGCGTTGGATTACGCTGAACGAAGCAGGAGTTGGCAGCATCGCTCCTGAGTTTTATTACGCGATGGTGACCATGCACGGTACAATCATCGTTTTTTTCGTACTCACTGCGGGCTTGAGTGGTACGTTCAGTAACCTGCTCATTCCTTTGCAGGTAGGTGCACGGGACATGGCTTCGCCATTCCTGAACATGTTGTCTTACTGGTTCTTTTTTCTGGCTGGTCTGGTTATGTTTCTTTCGCTGTTCCTTAGTACCGGGCCTTTTTCCGGTGGCTGGACGGCTTACCCGCCATTGAGCGCATTGCCTCAGGCGTCTACCGGATCTGGTGCCGGTATGACTCTTTGGCTCGTCAGTTTGGTTTTGTTTGTTGTTTCTGTTCTCCTTGGCGGGATCAACTATGTGACAACCGTATTGAACCTGCGCACGAAAGGGATGACGATGTGGCGTATGCCGCTAACCATTTGGGCATTTTTTGTGACAGCCATTCTGGGTATTCTTTCTTTCCCTGTACTTGCTTCCGGATTCTTCCTGCTGGTATTTGACCGGGGCTTGGGTACGAGCTTTTTCCTGAATGAAATTTTTATCGGCGGCCAGGCACTGGATCACGTCGGAGGCAGCCCTATT
>JABWAJ010000057.1 GCA_013361075.1 Saprospiraceae bacterium
GATCGGGTGTAAACTTCCCACTGCCCGTTTGCCGGATGCGATACGACTCGATGTCAATGCTTTGCAGCACTTCAATCGGGAGTTCATCGCGCTCAATGGGCAGCTTGCGGCGCAGGAACTTGGCAAACACATACAGCTTTTCGAGGTCGGAATCCTGGTAAGGAATGACCTGGCTTAAAAAGTTATAGAGGTCCCGGAAGGACTGGAGCTTACCACGCCACAACTCCGCTTCTTCTTCGGTTTCCTGCCGGAATACCTTGAAACGGGAAACGGCAGGCGCCAAGGAAGCATTCATGGCTTCGTGATCAGTAGCGCTTTGGCGTTGCTTAGGTTTGAAATAAATGCCGCAAAAACGCTCCACGTCTTCGGGCAGGTAAATGCCGGAAGCATCCAACTCCGATTGTATCCGGTACAGGTGCGCGGCGTCAACTTCTTCCCCCATTTCAGCGCCCTCGTAATAGGTTTTGAAGGCTTCCCGGATTTCATCCCGATCATTCACAAAATCGAGTACGAATGTATCTTCTTTGAGCGGATGGGTGCGGTTGAGGCGGGAAAGCGTCTGCACGGCTTGAATACCCGATAGCCGCTTGTCTACATACATCGTGTGCAGCAATGGTTGGTCGAAGCCCGTTTGGTATTTCTCGGCCACCAAAAGAACGTGATATTCCGGCGTGCTGAATTTTTCGGGCAATTCCTTCTCCTTTATCCCTTCGTTCATCCCCTCTTCCGTGTAGGTGGCATTGGGTATTTTGTCGTCAGCGACGATGCCGGAAAAGGCCACCAGCGATTTGATGGCGTACCCCTTCCCTTTGATGTAGTGGTCGAAACTCTGTTTGTACCGTACTGCCTCCAGCCGGGAGCCGGTGACAACCATCGCTTTGGCGTGTCCGCCGATTTTGTGCCGGGTAGCCGCCTGGAAATGCTCTACCATGATTTCGGTCTTTTGGGCGATGTTATGCGGATGAAGCCGTAGGTAACGTGCCAGCGCTTTAGCCGCATTTTTTCGCTCAACGTGCGGGTCATTTTCACTTGCCTGTACCAACTTGAAATACGTGGCGTAGGTCGTGTAATTCAACAGCACATCGAGGATGAAGCCTTCTTCGATGGCTTGGCGCATGGTGTATCGGTGAAATGGAGCGCCATCTCGACCAAAAACCTTCAAGGTCTTGTGTTTCGGCGTAGCCGTGAAGGCGAAAAAGCTCACGTTTGCCTGTCGTCCCCGCTTGGCCATGCTGCGGTAAAGTTCTTCAAGTTTCTCTATGCCCTCTTCGGCAGCACGGCGCTGAGCTTCCTCCACTAAGTCGGCGCCGCCCAGGACTTCTTTTAGGTCGGTAGCCGATTCGCCGCCCTGGGAGCTGTGTGCCTCGTCAATTATGACGGCAAAGCGGCGGGTTTTTAAAACGCCACTGCCTGTTTCGCCGCGCTCTTCGGCCAGTTTTAATAACTGTTTAGAAACAAAAGGAAACTTTTGGAGCGTCGTGATGATGATGGGAACGGCATTTTCCAACGCCTCCGCCAATTGCCGGGAGTTTTCGTCTATTTTCTCCACAACGCCTCGCTTGTGCTCAAACTGGTAAATGGTATCCTGCAATTGCTTGTCGAGTACGAGCCGGTCGGTAATGACGACAACAGAATCAAACACCCGTTGATTGTTTTCGGAGTGCAGCGAGGCGAGGCGGTGGGCCAGCCAGCCAATAGTGTTGCTCTTGCCGCTTCCCGCTGAGTGCTCTACTAAGTAATTGTACCCCACCCCTTCTTCATTCGCTTGTTTTATCAATGCCCTGACCGCCTCCAATTGATGGTAGCGGGGGAAAATCATGGTTTCTTTTTTGACCTTTCTCCCTTCGTCGGTCAGCTTTTCTTCTACCTGAAGGTGGATGAACCGGGCGAGCAGATCGAGCAAGCTATCACGTTGCAATACCTCTTCCCAAAGATAGGCCGTGTTATAGGTGCGTCCTGTCGGGTCGGGTGGATTGCCGGCGCCACCCTCGAAGCCTTTGTTGAAAGGCAGGAAGTAGGTTGAATTTCCTGCCAGCCGGGTAGTCATATAGACTTGTTCGGTATCTGCCGCAAAATGGACCAACGAGCGCCGTTTGAACTCGAACAGTATTTCCCGGGCGTCGCGATCCTGCTTGTACTGGCGCATCGCGTTTTCTACGGTCTGGTTGGTCATCGGGTTTTTTAGCTCTACTGTGGCAACAGGTATGCCATTCAAACTAATGGTGAGGTCAAGCGAATGGGCGCTTCGAGTGGAGAACTGAAGTTGGCGGGTTATTCCCAGAATATTGGCTGAGTAGTTTGCTTCCAGATCGGGATTCATCGTATGCGATGCTTTGAACTGCGCAATGTGCAGAGTGCGACCGTAGCACTTGAAACCGTGGCGTAACGTAGCCAGAGAGCCATAGGTATCCATCCATTTGCAGAGATCACTGATGATCTGGTCGTTCGTCTGTGCGCCGAGCAGGGCTTCCAGCTTGGTCCACTCTTTAGGCTGAGTCTGTTGGATGAATGCTAAAACCGTTCCAGGGAAGATCGCCCGTTCTTTGTCGTAGCTGCTTTTGTCAATGAGGCGGTAGCCGTTACCGAGCAGGTGGGCTTCAATGACGGTTTCAAAGGCGGCTTCTGAACGGGGATTTATCAGCATGATAAGGTCAGGTTTTTAAAGTTGCTGTTACGATCTCTTCCTCTTTCAGTAGGATCAGGCATAAATTGTCAGACTAAATGTATGAAAAATTTTGTTACTTGCTTATCACATACTCCCCTGATTCAGCATCGTAGTAATAAACCTGCTTCTTATTTGCGGGAATAATTTTCTTTTCTTTTTCAGAATACTTTGTACCCGTGGTGACGCATTGAATAGGGTAATATTCACTTTTGCCTGGCAGAACGGTTATTTCAACCTCATATGAAAAATGTTCATCCTCATCCTCTGTGGCGCCACCGTTGTCTTCCATGGTTGTCATAGAGAAAATAGGCAAGAAATTGTCAAGTTCGTAGTAGGTGACACGGCTCACTGCATAGCCCTGTGCCATTCCACCTCCCATTAGAGCCAATGCAAAGGCTTCTTTCCCAATTTTTACCAAATCTAGATCCCCTATTTCTCCCCAAGTTCCATGCTCACGAAAATCCTTTTTGAAAGATAGAATGCTCCAGCCTTTTTCGCCATTGAGATTTTCTGCGAAAAGTGCCACACTGAGCATGGGTGCGCAGGCATGGCACCCCGTAGCCTTTTCTTTGCCATTTTGAGTCATTTCATAGGTAGCAAATACAAAAAGCGCGTATTTAGATCCCTCTTTCGAGAATTTAAAGATCGTGTCTACTTCCGTGTAAGCCATTTCATCATCGTAGGATACCTGAAAAGACATACTTTCGGCGTAATTGGGCTTCCATCTTGCCATAAGCGTGTTGTCAGAAGTTTTTATCACCTCCGATGCGTCATAGAGACGCCGTAGAATCTCCTTTTTTTCTAAGGTGGGAAATAGGTGTGAATTTTCTTGAGCTGACACAGAAATCACATGCATTAAGCTCAAAATCAGAATGGTTGAAATTCTCATTATATTGGTTTTTAATCATCTAATTTATTCTGTTATCAATACTTGCCCTGTTACTGCTGCTGCTATAAGTGCTGAGCGCCGCTCCCGGAGTAGGGATATGGTATGCTCCGTAGATGTGCGAAGGGCGTTGAGTTGTACGGTCTGATTCTCAATATAAGTGACGATTTGTTGTTGCTCCATTATTTCAGGAGTTGGGACATAAAAATTTCCTAAAATTTCGGTATTCAAATTGTCCATAGTCGAACCCACAGATTTCAATTTCAGTAATTCACTTGCGCCAGTGCCATCAAACAAGAAGGTCAAATATTGTGGGTTCATTTTCGCTTTTTTCAATCTCACCAAAATACTACCTGTACCACAAAGCCAGCCTTCCATTGAACTTTCTACTATACCACATCTTCCAAGTTCGCCCCTACGGGCAAAAACTATGTCGTCAGTTAATAACAGATAATTTGAAAGCCGAACTGATGTTGTTTCATCAATGGTTACTTCATAGTTTGCCTTGATTTTTCCATTTTTCAAATGAACTGGATTAATAATAGGGATGCCATTTGAAACATAGTCTTCGGCATGTAATTGAGACCCAAAGGGTCCGGTTTGAATTAAATTGCTGACAAATTTTAATTGTACTACTTCCCAATGCCCCGGCACCTCCCCCAACCACGTCACCCCTGAATCTTTCATCTCCAACCCTTCATCCAGCCCACGGGTAACCGCACGGGTAATTAGCGCCTGCCGTTTCTCTGCCAGCAGGGCCAGCATGCGTTCTTTGGCGGCAATAAGGGCGTCTATGTGGGCGGTTTCTTGATCGAGAAAGGAAGCGATGCGATGTTGGAGCTCTGTTGAAGTAATTTTGATAAGAATTTCACCCAACTCGGAGGCATTAATAGCAGGATAGCTTACACCAACAGAACGCTTTTCCACCTCAGCTAAGAATGAGCTTTCACGCAAAGCGTACTTGCAAAAATTCGGATTAAGATGCTCTGGATTTGGACGAATCACCGCGAAACCAGTGGACACGATGAGGTTATTGGGGGGGCTTTCAACCGGAGCAATTGCTTGTAGGTAAGTTCGAACAGTTGAAATAATAACATCTCCATTTTTTACAACTCTTCTTGCTCTACTTGGGGCATCTGCAAAGCGATAAACAGTTGGCATATCAATTATACCATTGGAATCAACATTCCCAATGTCAATATAACTAATCTCGCTATCAGGGGCTGTGCTTTCCGGCAAGGATTCATCATTGATAGTAGCGAGGTACTTCAAGCGTTTAGACGACCAACTATTTTGAGGGGCAATATTCATTCCGTCACCTCTTTTAAAAGCCTTAAAATTTCCTCCTCCACTTCTTTCAACTCCTTGTCAATCACTGCTAAATCCCGTGGCGGCTGGTAATTGTAGAAATAACGGTTAAAATTAATCTCGTAGCCCACCTTGTCTTTACTTCGGTCCATCCAGGCATCGGGCACATGGGGCAATACTTCCTGGCTAAAGTAATCGTCTATGTCTTCTTTGAGGGGGATGTTTTCAAAATCCCGTAGATCGGGGTCAGGTTCGTAATCGTTTTTGCCCTTCAGCACCCTGGCGGCTTCGGGGTCTTTATGCGTGAACACTTCCCGAAATACTTTATGTTCACTGGCTTTCCACTTCAGTTTCAGCAGTTTTCGGATGCGCTTTTCCGTATCATTCCAGTCCATCTGAGGCTCCCGCCCCAAAGTATGGTCAACTGCCTGAATGTCGTCGAGCAGGTGCGGGCAGGCATCGAGGAAGCGGGCTTTGTCGTCGAGCGTCATTTGGTAGCGCAGGCGCAGCGGGCGTTCTACTGTAACCCGGGTATACCCAAAATCTTCGTTGTCAAAAATTTTGCAGTTATCTGCATCTGTAAACTGGCCGTAGAGACGCACAAGATCGTCAATTTGGGTTATTGAAATTTCCCGGCGCTTGTTGCCAAGGCTACGGCGCATGGGCTGGTAAAACGACCGGGCGTCCACCAACTGAATTTTGCCTTTTCGCGACCGTTCCTTTCGATTGGTAACAATCCAAACATAGGTGCCAATTCCGGTGTTGTAGAACATCTGTTCCGGCAAGGCAATCACTGCTTCGAGCCAGTCGCTTTCAATGATCCAGCGCCGGATATTACTTTCTCCGCTCCCCGCTCCGCCCGTGAACAACGGCGAGCCGCTGAATACAATGGCGAGTCTGGAGCCGTATTGCTGCGCTTTTTCGTTGACCGGCTCAAACTTATCAATCATGTGCTGGAGGAAAAGCAATGCCCCATCGTTTACCCTGGGCAAGCCTGCACCAAAGCGCCCTGCAAAGCCCCGATCTTCGTATTCGCGGGTAATCTGCCCTTGTTGCTTCTTCCAGTCCACACCAAAAGGTGGGTTGGAAATGAGGTAGTCAAAGCGTTCTCCATGGAATTGATCATCAATGAGGCTATCGCCGTAGCGGATATTCTCGCCAGAGCCATTGTGTGCCACTTCTTTGATGAGCATATCGCTGGCAGCCGTGGCAAAAGCCCGCTTGTTGTAATCTTGTCCGTAGGTATAGAGTTGCGCCTGTTTGTTGTGATCGCGCATATAGCCCTGCGCCTCAGCAAGCATGCCACCTGTGCCGCAGCAAGGATCCAGCATTTTACGCACTGTGCCAGGGGTTGAAAGCAGGTTATCGTCATTAATGAACAAAAGGTGAACCATGAGGTTGATGACCTCTCGCGGGGTGAAGTGATCCCCCGCCGTTTCATTGGCCAATTCGTTGAAGCGTCGGATGAGGTTCTCGAAAATCAGCCCCATTTGAGTGTTGGACACCGTATCGGGATGCAAATCCACCTTACTGAATTGGGAAACCACCAGATAGAGGATATTGGCCTCATTCATCCTTTCGATTTCCTTTTCAAACTCGAAGTACTCAAAGATGCGACGTACATTGGATGAAAAGCCGTTGATGTAGCTGACCAAATCTTTGCCAATCGTGTCCGGAGCGCCCTTTAGTTTTTCAAAAGTAAACGGCGAATGGTTGTGGAATTTTTGCCCGGAAACTTTATCAAGCATCGCATCGAGGGCATTGTCCTCAAATCTTCCTTTCAATTGCTCGTACCTGCTCACAACAGCTTCTTTCGTCGGGGCAAGTACACAATCAAACCGGCGCAAAACAGTCATGGGCAGCATGACCCGCTCGTACTGTGGTGGTCGGTAAGGGCCTCTCAATAAATCGGCTATTTGCCAGATAAGGTTGATATGATCGCTGTGGTTCGACATAAAATAGATAAAACCCTTTTGGATTTGAGTGGATTTGGAAAGGATGCAAAGTAATAAAAAGTTTTACGCTGTTCCTATCCGGGCGCTGCATATTGTAACATTTGGTAAACGAAAAACCTTGTAAAACGATCATTTTTATACGTTTATAGTGAATCCTGTCCGTGTGTTAATGGTACACGGACACAATACCAATAGAAAACCCGGCACCAGAGAGTTCCTCCGACGCCGGGCGTTGAGGGGGTTAAATCTTGATTTTCGAGTACGATCAGCCTCCTAAAACTTCATGTCCACATACTTACACTGCAACACCTCCACATTCCCCTGCCGGATGTCCTGGTTGATGAACCAGGAACTTTCTCGGGCTTCCCAGGCTAAATTGAACGCCGGCACTTTAGCGAAAGCAACCACTTCTCCCGCTTCGATTTTGCGCTGAAAGGCACCCGCTATGTAAAAATCGTAGGCTTCGCTTTGGGTGTTGGTCACCTCCAGCGCGCCGAAGTTTTCTGTTTCACAGGGCAACTCCGGATCTTCTTTTTTGCAGGCAAAGAAGGTAAGCGCCACAAGGGTGATAAAAAGCAACTTTTTCATAGGCTATTGATTTGGTGTGGTTAAAAAATATCCCGCCTGGCGGGATCAGGTTTTACGACGTTGAAGTTGCCGAAAGAAAAAGAACATCGCGGCAACGACAAACAGCCCAAGCCCAATGGCGATTGGTGCCAGTGAAGATTGGCGGGCCTTCTCTTCCTCCCTGTTACCCAACGGATCGAGGTAACCTTCGAGCGTGGCACCAGAATTTGGGCAGGGATCGTAACCATAAGCGCCAAACATCACGGCTTCGTTCACCCAATTACCCCCACACAGGAACTCATCTGCGCTGGCTATGTTGTAAGCGCCACTGTTACAGGCGCCCTTGCAGGCGCGCTCGATGTCCGGTTGTGCGCCAAACCAGCCTTTGCAGCGCTGCCGGCAGTGCAACTTTTTACAGCTGGTATATCCGAAACAGGCTTCAATCCCCATATTCCCCAATTTTTTGAAGGCGTTTTTCCTTAGTATCCGGCGCTTGCTTGATAATTATCTGGAAAAAGTTCTTTTCATTCCGGATTGCTGTCCAAAGCGCCAAAACGATAAGTTCTTGGTCCGATTGATCGGGGTATTCCTCTTTCAGGCGCGAGATGTAAACAGCAGCTTCTGCGTAAGCTTCGCCAGCGAGGGCAAGCGTTGCAGGTGGTTCCGGTATTTTCGGGACTTTGATCTCTGATTCATCCAAGTCATCCAAATCTTTCTCCTCATCCAGGAGAGGCACTGCTTTTTTAGAAAAATATGAACGGGTTATTCCTGAAAAATCTGGGTGAGCCTCCTGGGCGATTTCCAGCATTTCAACCCGGTGTTCTAAGTCCCCAACCCTATCCAGCCAATCCATTGTAGTTTGGCGATTTTGAAGTAAATTTTCAACGTAGGCCGACGCAGTAATGCCATGCTCTTCCGCTTCGTTTAAAATTTCGCGCTTGAGATCGGGCGACACCCGGCTTGCGATGGTTTCTTTGTACTCCGACATGGTTTTTGATTTTAGAATTTCCTATAGCCATGGATAGAAAATCCACGTTTACGTATTCCGCTGCAAGTTATGGGTGGTTGTTTACGCGCTGCTAAAGTGTGCGAGTTAGCCAAAATTCCTCGGCGTGGGCGCTGCTGAAGTACTGTGCAGGCTGGTCCATGTTACCTGTTGGGTAACATCGTGCGGCCAGATGGGGCGGTTCAATTTTCATGTAGCTTTCCTTAGAATTTCCTGGAAGCTTCCTTAGAACTTCCTTGTGTTTTCCGTAGATTCTCCATATATGGAAGATATGAGGAAAGTCTACGGAGAAAGTGAGGATTTTTATGCCAATGGCGGATAGACTGTAGATTTAGTATTTGTGGAAGTTAACCGAAAATCTCCCGTAGTTGAGCACTGGCCGCCGGCGGAAAAACACTCATTGCATTGTAAGCTTCAACGGAGATTTTCCACTTTTCGTTATGGACAATGATACTTTCGCGTAGCGTTCGGTAATTCCCTTCCCCTTCGTTTACAATCTGTTTTTTACTAAGGGAGGGATGGCCGCCGAAGTCTTCAAAAGCTTCCGGCAGTCCCAGGGAGGAAATTACTAAGGACGCCTCAAACAGGTCAAACTTTCGTTTTTGATTAAAGTTACTAAGGAAAAGTTTACCCTCCGGATGGAAGTAAACCAGCCATTTTTTTAAAGTCCGGACGTTTACGCCATACATCCGGACAAGTTCTTTTTTCTGAATCCTGGATGTAAACAACGTTAACAACGCCGGAAAAATGAGAAGAGCAAGTACAACCGATATAACGGTTATACAACAGATTGTTAACCTTGTTTGCGATTCCTTACTAAGCGTATTTTTGTCCAAAATGTACGTTTTTGAAGGGACACGATTTTCGTGTCTTTATACTAAGTTTTTTCCTTAGAGAATCCGCAGCCTTTCCTTCTGTTTTCCATATATGGAAACTTCAAGGAAAAGCTACGGAAAAATCAAGGAAGCTTCAAGGATAAAAGATGGTTACTAAGGTCGGTTACAATTTTTCAGAGGCTTCCTTTAGTATCGTCGTAATACTAAGCCGGGCGTAGTGATCCGTCATTTCCGACTTGGCATGGCCCATCATCTTTTGGACAATTTCCCGGCGCACCCCTCGATTGATGGCCGACATTCCAAACGTATGGCGGGCTGCATGGAAAGTCAAATGCTTAGTAATACCCGCTGCTGCGACCACTTCTTTCAAATACACATTCATTTTTTGATTGGAAATGCTTCTGAAGACCTTCCCTTCGCCAGGATAGTTGATGAAAGCCAGTGCCTTTGGCGGGATCACCGTGACAAAACGCTGCCCGTTTTTCTGCCTGCGGCTTTCGATGAAAATGATGTCCCCATGCTCGCTGATTTCTTTGTAATCGAGCATCACAACATCCGAATAGGCAAGCCCTGTATGGCAGGCAAACAGGAACTGTCGGAGTACATTTTCGCGTGGGGCATCAACGGTTCCGGATTCATAGAGGGCAATTAATTTTTCTACTTCATTTTGGGTGAGGGAGGGCATCTCCGATACTTCTTTTTTCAGTGGGAAGTCCTGAATAGGGTTCTCGTGGATGATTTTCGTTTTATGGGCGTGGTTCATGACGGCCTTCAGATCGTGCAGGGTTTTGTAAACGGTGTTTACGGCATCGCCTCTTCTCCTGAGCCAGAAAGCGTAGTCGTTTACAAATTCCTCGTTAATTTCATGCAGATAAACATCTGGTTTATAGGCTGTAAACTTCCGGTACCGGGATGCATAGCCTTTGAACGTGACCGCAGAAACACCTTGCGAACGCAGGTGCAACATCAACTGCGCGTGCGCTGACCGGTACGTTTGCGGCTCTTCCTCCTCAAATAGTTTTGTTCTAAACGTTTCCCAGGTTAAAGTTTCACCAGTTTTTTCGGCATCCAGGACAATTTCGCGAGCCATATTGAAAAGGTCATAAAGAGCGCCATTTATTTTTTTTGCAAGCGGGAGGCTGTGAGGTCCCTTTTCAATGATGAATTCTGGTGGAACGCCCTTCCAGGATTCCGAGGGTACTGATTTCTTCAATGAGAGCCGATATGTTCGGCGATTTTGAATGTATTGAAGGCAAATAGGGACTTCCCCCCGGATATTCACATCAGACTTTACTGTGACGATTTTGATAGAAGGCATGTTCCTTTTTATCCGGTTCATTTTCTATGAATTTTGGTTAAAAAATGCTATGCTGCAAATGGTTTAAAGCAATTTGTTTTTTAAAAGTGGATAAGTGTTTTTTGAATCTCCATTTTTTAAAAGGGGAGGGGGTAAACGCTATTTCTCAGCCGCCTTTCCGCTCTGCCACCCCCGCCCCCTCTAATAACTGCGATTTCTTATCCACTTATCCACTTTTCGATATTAAAAAACTGATTTTCAATAATTTAATTTTTAAAATTCAGTGGATAAGCCCTAAAACTTAGCCACTTTCTATCCACTTTTGAAAAAAGTTATCCACTGATCTTATTTTTCTTTTCGACCATCAGTGGATAACTTTTCAATCAGTGGTTTTCGCAGTGGGTACTTTAGGGGGCTTATCCACTGAAAAAGGCACATTCCTTTTTCTCTAAGCATTTGCTTTTTAGCTGCTTAAAAAAAACAGTGGTTAAGTGATTATGAAAAAGTGATTTTTTGGGGAGGGGAGGGGGCATTTAAAAAGGCAGATCCTCCACATTTTCTTTTTGTTTTTCTTTTTGAATCCTCCAAAAGGTGATCAGGCTTTTTCCGTTACTGGGACGTTCGTCGTTAGGGGAGATCGGGTGGTAGGTTGTGTCGTATTGGCAATAAGTCCGGAGCCAGTTGGTAAAAGTTCGCTGCTTCATTGTTGCAAAATCCGGATAGCGTCCTTTGAAGTCTTCATAAAGTTCCTTTTTATCAAATTCATCACCATCTTTAAAAACCTCCTCTTTGGACTCCATCCAGGCGACAAACTCCTGGGAGGTTTCTTCGAGCTTTTTACGTTCGTTCAGGTTCAGTGCATCGGGTTGGATGACTCCCTTTTTGAGGTAGGTAGCCACACAATCGAGCATACAGTTGTCAAATTTTTGCCAATCTTCTGTCCCCCAATCAGAAAAAAAGCGCTCTCCAAATTCCCGTGTTGGCGTCCAGTCCTGGTCATAGTATTCAGCCAGTTCAAACTCCAGGCAACGGCCTTTGGCGGAGGCGCCTTTTACTTTTATTGTCCGGTTAGAAGAAATCGCGATTTTCGCTCGCACGATGGAGGGGGATTCATTTTTGCGTTCGCGGCGGATGCCTTCCGTTATGTCGTTAAACAATTCTTCGATATTGAAATTGCGTTTTACGTCATTCAGGTGTATGAGCCGGGTATCCAAGCCAAGTTCCTGGTATTTGAAATTGCCTTTGGCGTCAAAGTCTTTGCCATTCAACTCGACATAGGTTTTGCTAATCCGTGGATCTTTATTCAGAACATAGCCCAGGGCTTTAATGAGAAGGGTTTTTCCCGACCGGCCATTGGCCTCGCCGCTTTCGTCAATCCTCGAATCTGTCAGGATCACGGCTTTTAAATCGGTTTCAAAATAAGAATGGAGGAGGTATCCCATCACCGTTTTTAGAGCTTCAAATCTGGCCGGGTCTTTACGTTCATTTTGCCTTCCGTAATGCGGATGAGTGTCAAATTGGTTGGCAATATTTTGCATGAATTTAAACCAGGAGAACTTGTTATACTTTTCAGGAGAAAGCGGGTTGAAATTTCGTTGAATGATTTGATTCGCCCAGATACAATGGGTTAGGGTCGAATAAGGCTTCAACACTGTTCCTTTCGATGTTACTTCTACATAGCCGTTCAGGTAGTAAAAAAATGCAGCGGTTTTAGTGTGCTCGTTAAACTGAATGGGTGTATCTGCCCGCATCCGGCCTAACATGTTGGCAGAGAAATAAGTACTAAGTCCGCCGTACAACTTACTGATTAAATACTCCTTGCTGATACTATCAGGAAGTTCTCCAGGATACTCATTTATATAGTTTTCGTAAACGTCAATAATTTCAGGCGTAGACACTTCATTTACAACGTTTTCAATAATTTTTACCGTAAAAAACTCGCCGTCTTTGTCATACCGCCGAAAGTTCAGTTTTTTCAGAAGTTCTACATGTTTATAATAGTTGATTATTACCTCTTTTTTCCCTTGATCCGTTTTTACGGAGTAGAATTGAAAAAATCCTTCTTGCTCCTCATCCGTTTCAGCCTTTAGTAATTTCACCTGTCCATTTTCGTCAGCCTGGTACATTTCCTGATGAAAATTGAATACTTTATCCTTAATAACCTGACCATGCAGGTCATAGAATTTTTGTGGGTCGCGCAGACAGAAGTAGCTAAAAATTGGCTTAACATCCTTAGTAATATTTTGAGTGTAGAAGTAAACGCCTCGGTTTTCCAGTAAATCCGCGATAATATACGCAGCTGGGATTCCGGCCTTTTCTGCTTCGAGTAGCAAGTCATCCAGCCCTTTTCCGGGTAAACGGCTGTTTACGATATGTGAAAATATCACCTCCACCCCGGGATGCGCCTCCAGCGCTAACGACCATATCTTTTTGGCGGCGGCGTAGAACCCTGAAGGACGTTTTGTCAGGTCTTCGCCAGCGCTCAGCGCTTTTTCTGAAATATCCCGACAATCCGCGTCCCATGAAACGATGATTCGTTCAACGCTGCACCGTTCGATTAACTTGGATACATCAGAATACAGCTTACCTTCCGATGCGTAGTGCGAAATGGAGGAAAGGCCGACACAATCCAACCCGCAAACCTGGGCTTTGAACGCCTTAAACACGCCTTCGGTTAGAACCAAGTCCTTTATCTTTTCACCTTTCTTGTATTTCTCTAAAAGGGTAGGAGGAAAGAAAGGAAAAGTACCCTGGCTTGCCGGCATTTGGTATTTGTTGCCTCCCCTGGGGACTTTCATGCGCTTGACCTTGTAAAATCTTGGAGCCGGATTTTTCGCATCCGTATAATAGATAATGATTTCCCCTTCTAGAGAGTAATAAAGAATCTCAATATTGCCCTCGCGGTCTTCTGAGAAAATGTCCACTTCCAACACTTTAGAGGCTGGAGGCTCCGCCTCTGGGTTTGTCAGAAGAACCCGGATGTTTTCTGGAGTGGCGCCGATGGCGGCCATGCGCGATTGAAAATAGCTTTGTGTAATGGGAGAGAATGGCAACTGACTCATTGGTGAATTTTTAGTGATTTTAAATCAATCTCTCCTGCTGTTTTTGTTATTTAGCCTTTTAGGCTTCATGCTTTTTGAAATCCGATTTGAATAATTTTTTACCCTTCCGGGCTTCAAACGCGGCGATCCGGCACGCTTCCGTACAGTATTTCTGTTTATGATGACCGTAGATGTAAGGCTTTTCACAATGGTTGCATTTACGGGTGTTTCCTGCATTTTCCGGTTTGTTAAATCCGTGGATTATTGTACGTTGAAGCGTAAAAGGGTTTTCTCCTTTGCCGTCATGATATGCCTTACAACGCTGAAAAAAATCGTTTGCCTCTGGGCTGCTGGCTGGTTTATTGAGGTACATTCCAATGACATCAAGCGCCGACAACTCCAGGGCTTTTTTTGCATCTGGCGTCGCTTTTTCAGCTTGGCGGATTAAGGAAAATACTGTGTTTTGGTAAAAATCCGCCTCCACTTGCCCTCCTGCATTCGGTGCAATATTTTGGCTGCCTCTCTTGGTTAGCAGACCTGGCGGGATTTGAAAAAGGGCTTGGGTGGGAGTTGAATTAGGAGTAGGAGGGGGTGCAATTTTTCGGCGGCGCAGAGCAGTATCTGCCAGGTCGTACAGTACCGCCGGCATTTTCGGCTCCAGTGGTTCTGGCGTTTTGTCTGCCCATCGACGGATACTCGACCGGAGGTTGTAATTTATGCGCTCACTTGCTGCGTTCAAAAATTCAGCGGTAATGCTTTCGGTGAACTGGTACTGGTTAGGCTGGGGTACTTCCTCAATGCCGCTCCCTTTGGCGTGAACTTCGTTCAGTGCAACTGAAAGAATAAAAACTATTAGGCATACGACTGTGAACCAAGCTAACCCATTTCCATAAGTTTTAACCTGGTTGTCAGTTTGCTGGATGGCGCTGTTGTTGTAAGTGGTTACACTGTCCTTTCGGGCACTGTGGTCAGCCTCAATGCGCTGCGTAGCGCTTTTCCGCTCGTCGGTTAGGTTGGCTAATTCGGCGGCTTTGTTAGCCTCTAACTGAGCTAACTGCGCATCTCGATTTGCTTCCAGATCGGCTATGCGCTTTCGAGCTCCACGTTTTTGTGTTCCGAAGAGCTGGCCGGTTGCCCGTTCTTTGGCTTCAATGTTTCGCAATTCGATTTTTTCGGCAGCTATGGCGGATGTCCCTGACGTTTTAAGCGCATGAGCCTGAGCTTCGTATCGGCTGGCTATGCCGATGCTATCGGCTCGATATTGCTCCATAGTTTCGGCCTTTGCCGTACTGGCTGTGCTGTCTGCGCTGGCTGTGGTAATAGTTGCCGGTGGTGGTGCAACGGCTTCAATAATCGTTTTGCTACCCTTAAAGGAAAGGAAACCCGATGCCCCCAACAACAAGAGGCAGGCAGCCAAAACAAAAATGCTCATAATACGGTCTAACCCCTGAAAGCGGTTGTAGAGGATGGCGCGAACGCTGTATGGCGTGAACTTCCGTAGGCCAACTTCGATGAACGCCGTACCTATAACGCAACCGACAACAGCAACAGGAAAGGCAACTGCCGGGAAAAAATTGGCCAAAGAAGAAAAGATTAACAGAAAAATGACCCCAATTTCTGTCAGGGCGCTTACAACCTGCGCCAGGTACCCCAGGATATTCAGGGTAGGAACAAGCATTGCGTATTTTTTAAAGAACTCTTCATTTGTAGGCAATGTTTTAAAAGTTTTCATAAACCGTATTTTTGCCCGGGAAGCCAAGACGAGAAGGCTTCCCGGGCTTTTTTTAAAAGAACTTCTCTCCAGAAATTCGTTATTCTTCCAACCATACAGTAACATGGAAATTCAATGCGTGCCAAATAGCTTCTCTGTACGTTGGATGCGTCCCCGATATACCCCCACCGTGATTTACCTCTCGAAAAATGTAGCCAGCCGCATGGTGTTCTGTTGCTTCTTCATATTTTAGTTCCCATCGTTCATAGTAGGCACCATTTCTTTGGATTTCGTCATCAATGGCTGGAACTCCTTTTATATTAGTGCACGGGCGGCTTGACTTAGCGATGACTTTGTGCCAGTTCTTTTTCGTTACTTTATTTCCATTTTTTATGAAATAAATTCTTTCAAACTGGATAGAACGAGCCGCTAACCGCTGGTTGCCAGTAGAAGAGGCTTCGTGATTTGTTAAATTTTCTTGCATCTCATTAATTTTTGCAGAGCTTTTTTTAGAAAAATTTCTGCTGAATGAAGCGCTTAATTTCGGTTCCCGAGATGCGATATTTTGTATCCGGAACTGGAATAAGTAGCCCGGCTGCAATCCACCGTCGTACAGTCGCCGCGCTAACTGGTTTTGTCTTCTTTTCCCCGAAAAAAGGGGTTACAATTTGGGCAACCTGGTCAATGGTGTATAGAAGATTCTCTTCGGCATGTACCCCTCTGGACGCCTGGACTTTCAGAGCATTTATTATGGCGTCCATCTTAGACAGGCGAAGGAGGACTTCTTCCAAAAAAGGTTCTATTTTTAGCAGAATCGCCTCTTCGGTTTTCTGGATATTAAATTCATGATGAGGCTCATGGAG